>DAOWID010000189.1 GCA_030641115.1 Planctomycetota bacterium
GACAACTCAGGGGTCAAGTCGGCATTATGCATTAAGGTCCTTGGCAGAGGTGGGTCCCGCGGCAGAAAAACGCGGCCAACCGCTGCTGTGGGCGACATTGTCTCTGTTGCCATAAAAAAATCGTTGCCAACCTGCCAGTTAGATGACAAAAAAGTACATAAATGCGTTATTATTCGTACCAAGAATCCTGTGAAACGCCGTGACGGCAGCTATGTAAGGTTCGACAGCAATGCCGCCGTGATGATCGACAATGAAGGCAACCCAATAGGGACGAGAATTTTTGGGGCCGTTGCTCGCGAGCTGCGTGAAAAGAACTTTATGAAAATTATCTCACTCGCAAGTGAGGTGGTATAAACGCCAGAAAATGGAAAATAACAAAAGAAGATTTGAAAATATGGTTTCTTGTTCTTAGTATTTGGTTTTGGAATGGCTCTACATATAAAAAGAGGTGACATGGTTGAGATCATAGCTGGTGACGACAAAGGCGCTACCGGTAGAGTGCTTCGTGTCATACCTGAAAAGAATAAGGTAGTGGTACAGGGCCACAATATAGTTAAGAAACACGTCCGGCCTTCGCGCAAGAATCCGCAAGGAGGCCGGATCAACGTTGAGCAGCCTATCCACATAAGTAATGTCTTACCGGTAAATCCGAAAAGTTCAAAGGGCAGTAGAGTCAGATATCAACTAAGCAATGATGGTAGTAAGAAACGAGTTGCTGCCGCCGACGGCACCGAAATCGGCGTCGTCAAAAAAACAAAATAGTACCTTGTGAATTGTTGGGCCGTCGTACGAAATGGCACGTTTGAGAGATTTATATAAGTCCAAGATACTTCCGGAATTGACCAAAGAATTTGGTTACAATAATCACATGGCTGTGCCACGCGTCGAAAAGATCGTTGTCTCTATGGGCGTGGGCAGAGCGGTGCAGGACAAGAAATTTCTGGAATCAGCCAAAAAGGACCTGATGATGATTAGCGGCCAAATGCCGGTTGCCTGTAAAGCTAAAAAGAGTGTCTCGAATTTCAAAGTCCGCGAAGGCATGGAGACCAGCTTGAAGGTGACGGTTCGCGGCGTGAGAATGTATGAATTCATGGATAGACTCATCAACCTTGCGATTCCACGGGTAAGAGACTTTCGAGGCCTTAACCCAAACAGCTTTGACGGCAGGGGCAATTACTCGATGGGGCTGGTCGAACAGAGTGTTTTTCCGGAAATTAACGCGGCGCAGATGGAGTTTCAGCAGGGTATGAACATAACCTTTGTAACGAGTTCAAGAACTGATGGAGAAGCAAAGAAAATGCTATCGCTCTTCGGTATGCCGTTCAGATAAAAGGCAGATGACAATAGCCGATAGTTGTACGCCGAACGCTTTAGGCTAAAAGGAACACTGGGATGTCGACCAAGGCGCTGGAAAACAAAGCTGCGAAGAAACAAAAATTCCGAGTCAGACAATATACGCGCTGCCAGCTTTGTGGAAGATCCAAAGGCGTTTATCGTAAGTTCAAGGTCTGCCGGATTTGCTTTAGAACCTTGGCCAACGAAGGAAAAATACCCGGAGTTAAAAAGGCCAGTTGGTAAACAATGGATCGTGGACCAAACCATGAGATACGGGATACGAAATTATGAGTATGAGTGACCCAATAGCTGATATGCTGACGAGAATTCGCAACGCAGCGCGGGTAAACAGAGAGTACGTCAATGTTAGAGCGTCGAACATTTGCGAAGGTATAGCGTCTGTTTTGAAGAAGGAAGGCTACGTCCAAGATTTCGACCGAATCGACGATGGCAAGCAGGGAATACTGCGAATCACGCTTAAGTACGACCGTGAGGGCCAGCCTATTATTAGCGAAATAGCAAGAACAAGCAAACCCGGCTGTAGAGTCTACTCACCGGTTGACAAATTACCGCATGTCATGGCCGGTATGGGTATAGTAATCGTTTCGACGAGTAAAGGTGTCATGAGTGATAGAAACTGCCGCGAGGCCAATGTCGGCGGCGAGATACTTTGTACGGTAAGCTAATGAGTCGTGTCGGGAAAAAACCTATTATCATCGCTCAGGGAGTAAAGGTCGAGAAGAAGGGCTTGTGCATCAAAGTTTCAGGTCCACTCGGTAGCTTGCAGATGGACTGTCACCCCGAGATAAAGGTGAAAGTCGACGAGTCTGCGGGGAAGATATTGGTGGAAAATGAGCGTCCCCAAAACCGCCAGGGCAAACAGTTGCACGGCACGATGCGGGCTTTGATCGCCAATATGGTTATGGGCGTCAGCAAAGGCTTCAAGAAGAAAATGGAAATATATGGCACCGGCTTTAACGTCAAAGAGCGAGGCGGTAAACTCGTTTTCCAGGTCGGTTTTTCCCACCCTGTAGAACGGGCAATACCCAAGGGCATAAAGGTAAACATTGATGTTGATGCAACCAGAGGCAATGATGTTCCTGCTAAGTTCACCCTCTTGGGAACAGACAAATGCCTCTTGGGACAGTTTGCCGCCGATATACGCCGGATAAGGCCGCCAGAGCCATATAAGGGTAAGGGTATCCGGTATGCCGACGAACACGTACGGCGCAAGGTCGGCAAAGCATTTGCTTCAGGAGCAGCATAAATGGTAGTACGTCTGGCTTATAGTTTTTCTCGTCCTAATGGGATTCTGTTTTTATGAGTACGGTCCGTGAAAAAGTAATAAAAGCAGCAGTTAGACGCAAGTATCACGTGCGAAAAAAGGTCTTTGGAACGCGAGACAGACCCCGGCTGTCGCTATTTCGCTCTAATAGGCATATTTACGCCCAGATTATAGATGATGTGGCGGGTGTGACTCTCGCTTCCGCAAGCACAAGAGCAAAAGGACTACGGGACCAACTGTCCAATTCCGGCAACAAGAAAGCCGCTGAAATAGTAGGTGAGGCAGTCGCAAAACAGGCTCTTGGTGTCGGCATTAACTGCATTTGTTTCGACAGAAACCGCTATAAGTATCATGGCAGAGTAAAGACTCTTGCCGAAGCGGCAAGAAAAGCTGGAATGGTCTTTTAACAAAATCTACGGAAGTCTGGAGAAGAGAATTTGGATGCAGAAGCGGTTAAGTTAGCTGGTCAAGAAGAAAAACCGTTTGAAGATACGGTCGTAAAGATATTTCGGTGCTCCAAAGTGGTCAAGGGCGGTCGCAGATTCAGCTTTGCAGCACTGGTGGTAGTTGGAGACCGTGCCGGGACGGTGGGGATCGGTTACGGTAAGGCTAACGAGGTTCCGATGGCAGTTGAAAAAGGGATGAAAGATGCTAAGAAATCTCTGCACAAGATAGCCTTGCTTGGGCGGACAATTCCACACCAAATCATTGGCAAATGCAGAGCTACAAAGATAGTTTTGGTCCCAGCCAGCCCCGGCACAGGGGTGATCGCCGGTTCGAGTGCTCGAGCAGTACTCGAATATGCCGGCGTGCAGGACGTTCTCACGAAAGTTTACGGAAGTACGTCCTCTAAGAACATTGTCAAGGCTACGTTGGACGGATTGTTGAAATTGCGCGACAAAGAAATGGTTGAATCTCTTCGTGGCGTGACTATTGGCAATCGACAAATGGGTGGCTTAGATGCTGAATCATGAAATAACATCGATAGCAGGTAAACATAAAGCTCGAAAGCGCGTCGGCAGAGGCGTGGGCACCGGCCACGGCAAAACCTGTGGTAGGGGCCACAAAGGCAGTCACAGCAGGGCAGGTTCGACCTCAATATCGCTGTACGAAGGCGGCCAAATGCCTCTATTTCGCCGACTGCCCAAGCGGGGCTTCAGCAATTACAAGTTCGCAACACGCTTCGAAAGTGTTAACGTATCACAACTGGAAAAATTCGACGATGGTACAGAGGTTGGCATAGAGCAATTGTCAAATGCCGGACTGATTCCGAACTGCAAGAGCAAGGTCAAGATTCTCGGTAATGGCGAGCTGACAAAGAAACTACAGGTAACAGCTCATAAATTCAGCAGAACCGCAGAGCAGAAGATTGTGGGTTGTGGTGGTACGGCAAGAATGATAAGCCAAGAGCAAGAAAGATGATTGGGACAGTATTTAATATATTCAGAATTCAGGACTTGCGCAACAAGATCCTTTTTACTGTGGCGCTGCTGATAATATACAGGGTTGGCTTTCATATTCCCAATCCGGGTTTTGATCAATCGAAGATAGCCGCCGCTGTCGAAACCAGAGACACAGAAAGTCCCTTAGGTAGAGCTGCTGAGTACCTGCAAATATTTACAGGTGGAACCCTGGACAAAAGCAGCTTGTTCGGCTTGGGAATTATGCCTTATATTACGTCATCAATTATCCTTATGCTGTTGGGTGAGGTTGTTCCGGCTTTAAAAAAGCTACGTCAGGAAGGGCAAACCGGCTACAAGAAGATACAGGAGTATACGCGCTATTTGGCGGTGCTAATATGTATTATTCAATCGATGATGTACATGCAGAT
The DNA here is from genome assembly GCA_030641115.1 of Planctomycetota bacterium. GTDB lineage: Bacteria > Planctomycetota > Phycisphaerae > Sedimentisphaerales > Anaerobacaceae > DAOWID01. The sequence goes on from DAOWID010000189.1 coordinate 4,452, forward strand.
GTTGGGTGCCTATACCTATGCGGGCATGCGTACTCAAGCTATGATCATGAGCATTGTGGGTATGACTGCCGGCACTATCTTCCTAATGTGGCTTGGCGAGCAGATAGATGAGTACGGTATAGGCAATGGCATAAGTTTGATAATTATGGCTGGTATTGTTTCAAGAATGCCATGGGCCATTCGAGCTCTTTGGCAGAACGTTGACTTCAGCGTCACCGCAGCGCCAACCAGCATAGGCCCAGCAAAGATACTCTTCTTGATAGCAGCCTTTGTATTTGTCGTTGCCGGTGCAATACTGATAACGCAGGGTCAGCGGCGCATACCGATTCAGCAGGCAAAACTGATGCGGGGACGCCGAATGTATGGTGGTCAAAGGCATTATTTGCCGCTGAGGGTTAATCATGGTGGGGTGATGCCGATAATCTTCGCATCGAGTTTTATGATGTTCCCACCGATAGTAATTAGTCAGTTGGCAAGAATTCCGATGTTCAGGGATTCTTCTGTTATTGATACTTTGCAGGGTGCTTTGAGTCACCGTGCTTTTACCTACAATGTCCTGTATATGTTATTGATATTTCTGTTCGCCTATTTTTGGGTAACGGTGCAGTTTCAGCCAAAGGAAATGGCCAAGAACCTGCGGGATTCGGGAAGCTTTATCCCTGGACTCCGACCGGGACGAAGAACCGCTGATTACTTGGAAACAGTAATGACCAGAATCACTTATTTTGGTGCCGCATTTTTAGCCATTATTGCGGTTGTACCAACCGTGATTTCAATTTCGTTAGGAATTGACTGGCGAGTAGCGACATTTTTGGGTGGCACGGGTCTGTTGATAGTCGTCAGTGTGTCGCTCGATCTGGTGCAGAAAATCGAGGCCAACCTCTTGATGCGCAGCTATGATGGTTTTAGTGGAAGCACCAGGATAAAAGGAGCGTATAGATGAGAATAGTCCTGCTGGGTGCCCCCGGTGCGGGCAAGGGAACCCAGTGTAAGCGCATTGTGGCCCGATACGATTTGCTCCATTTATCCAGTGGAGATATTTTGCGACAACAAAGGACAGAAGGCACCGATCTCGGCAAGAAGGCCCAGAGCTATATGGACTCAGGTGCACTTGTGCCCGACGAAATAGTAGTTGCAATGATGACAGACGCCATAAGAAAGGCCCCTGATGCCGGCTTCGTACTGGATGGTTTTCCAAGGACGGTTAATCAGGCGGCCGAGCTTGATAAGTCACTGGCATCTTATCACCAGGGCATAGACGTTGTCTTGAACTTGAATGTAGATGACCAGGTCGTTGCTGAGCGAATAACTGGCAGAAGAAGCTGCCCCCAATGTGGAGCAGTCTACCACATTAGAAACATGAAGCCGAAAGTCGATGAGATATGTGATAACGATGGTACAAAGCTAATTCAACGGCCGGATGACAGCCCGGAAGTCGTGGCGAATCGCCTGGAAACCTACCGCCGGCAGACAGAAGCGGTGGTGGATTACTATAAGAGTAACCGAACGGTTTATGATATTGACGCTAACAAGAACGCTGACGAGGTAAGCACCTTGATGTTCGAGAAGTTAGAGGCCCTTGCCAAAGCGTGATGTGCGATGCCGGACACAAAATACGAGATGAAAAACTAAATGGCTATAACGCTTCGCAGCCGAAGAGAAATTGAGTTAATGCGTAGAGCAGGTGCCATTGTAGCCGACGTTCTTTCACAACTACAAGAGTTTGCTGAGCCGGGTGTAACCACCGCTCAACTGGACAGCATAGCTTTGCAGATGACTGCTGATGCTGGAGCCGAGGCTTTATTTAAGGGTGTGAGAAATCCACATGCTCGAATCCCGTTTCCAGGTGCAATTTGTACATCCATAAACGAGCAGGTCGTTCACGGGATTCCTTCGGAGAACACAAAGCTCAAGCACGGTGATATCCTGAGCATTGATTTTGGAGTCAGAGTGGATGGCTATTGTGGGGATGCAGCCGTTACGATTGCCATTGATGAGATCTCTGAGGATAAACGCAGACTCATGGACGTAACCAAGCATGTTCTCGGGATAGCAATAGCAAAGGCCAGGCCAGATGTTAAGTGGAGCCAAATTGCTGCGCAGATGCAGGACTACGCCGAATCAGCCGGGTTTTCGATAGTCAGAGATTTCGTAGGCCACGGCATTGGTAGAAAAATGCACGAAGAGCCGAGAGTGCCTAACTTTGTCAGCGACGAGTTGTTGGCTGATGATATTGTTTTGACCGAAGGAATGGTTCTGGCGGTTGAGCCTATGATTAACGCCGGTAGCAATGCTGTACGAACCTTGAAGAACGGATGGACAGTGGTGACAAAAGACAACAAATATTCGGCTCATTTTGAGCATACAATTGCGATAGTCCAAAATGGTTGTGAGGTGCTGACCGTAAAATAGTGGAAAGTGAAGAAATGTAATGATGCAGCAGCATCGGATGCGGCACATGTAACGAAAAGCTGCGAATTTGAAGTTCAACAGATTATGGCAAAGAAAGACACAATAAGGTTGCAAGCAAAGGTGACCGAGGCTTTGCCAAATGCTATGTTTAGAGTGGAATTGGAAAATGGCCACAAGGTTTTGGCTCACGTTTCGGGTAAAATGCGCATGAATTTTATTCGAATTTTGCCCGGCGATATGGTAACCGTTGAAATGTCACCGTATGACTTAAACAGGGGTCGAATAGTTCTTCGCCATTAGTGTCGGCCCACTCGCGATGACTCGAAGCCAATAATGAGATACATCCTGTAGCGATGGAAGTTAGGTATGCCAAATGAAAGTGAGAAGTTCTGTAAGGCGTATATGTGAAAATTGTAAAGTTGTTCGTCGCAAAGGTGTTGTGCGCGTGATTTGCACTAACCCGCGACATAAACAACGTCAGGGTTAACTGAGTTTGTAATTGTGGGTTTATGAGTTCGCAAATCACAAACTAAGAACTGCAAACTCAAAAAGGAGCTGATATGCCGCGTATTGTTGGTGTCGATATTCCCAATGACAAGGCGATTTGGATTTCATTGACCTATATTGCTGGTATAGGCAAATACACGTCGGAACAGATCTTGAAGGAAGCCAGGATCGAAAAAAGCACAAAGGCCGGTAAACTCAGTGAAGATGAGCTTAGCCGGATAACTCAGATTATCGACCGCAATTACATCATAGGAGGTCAGCTTCGCAGGCAGGTTGCTCAAAATATTGCTCGGTTGCGCGACATAAACTGTTACAGAGGCATTCGTCACCGAAGGGGCTTGCCTGTTCGTGGTCAGTGTACGCAAAGTAACGCACGCACGCGCAAGGGTCCGAGAAAGACAGTTGCGGGCAAGAAGGGTGTAAAGGAGAAACGCGGATAGCTCAATTGCTTCGCGTGGAAATGCGTTTTGTGACATGCGAGGAAGAATTGATTATCGACAATTGGTCGTTACGATAAAAGTAAAAAGAGAGAAATAATGGCAAGAAGTGGGAAACGAAGAGTCAGAAAAAACGTTGTCCGAGCTATTGTGCATGTAAAGGCAACATTCAATAATACATTGATTACCGTTACGGATTTAGATGGTGATACAATTTGTTCAAGCTCAGCAGGTTGTGTTGGCTTCAAGGGCTCTCGTAAGAGTACGCCTTTTGCGGCTCAACAGGCTGCACAAAGTTGCGCCAATGCCGCCATGCGTAATGGCGTGCGTGAGGTCGAAATTAGGGTTAAGGGACCTGGTTCGGGTCGTGAATCTGCCATTTCTGCTTTGCAGCAGGTGGGAATACGCATCACCTCAATAGAAGATGTGACGCCGCTTCCACACAATGGATGTAGAGCACCAAAGCGAAGACGAGTGTAAAATCAGGTTCCTAAGAAAATGTTTTGGAGATAAACGATAAAAATGGGACGCTATCTTGGTCCATCTTGTAAGTACTGCCGTCGCGAAGGGATGAAGTTGTTTCTCAAGGGCATCAAATGTGAGACAGCGAAATGCCAAGTCGAACGGAGGCAACGTAATTTAGCTCCTGGTATGCATGGTTGGCGCAGAAGCAGGGCAAGTGAATATGCCATTCGGCTGCGTGAAAAGCAAAAGGTCAAGAGATTCTATGGCCTTCTGGAGCGACAATTCATGCGGTATTTCCACAGGGCCGAGCGAATAAAGGGTAATACTGGTGAGACCTTGCTGCAATTGCTGGAACGACGTTTGGACAATGTCGTATACAAACTGAATTTTGCACCATCCCGCAAGGCCTCAAGACAGTTGGTTGCTCACGGTCATATCTATGTGAATGGACGCAAGGTCGATGTCAGCAATTACTCTACTAAAATCGCTGATAAGATAACGGTAAAAGGCTCCGAAAAGAGCATCAAAATGGTAAAGCAGCAGTTGGAAGGCAACCCAAATTTTACGACACAAGCTTGGTTGCAATTAGATCGTGAAACGCCTGAAGCCACGATCGTTGCACTGCCCTGCCGAGCCGATGTCCAGATTCCGGTTGAAGAGCAACTGGTTGTTGAATTCTGCTCGCGGTAGCTCGGTGGAAACGTAAAGATGACCAAGTGAAAGCCAATAAGAGAACAACAAGAGTTTTGCATTCTGATACGAAATCTTGACATTTGAATTTTGGTCGGAGGCCTGTATGCGAGTTACATGGCGTGGTTTGGAATTGCCCACTCGTGTTGAACGAGACACGGCAGTATCGAGCGAAAAATATAGCCGGTTCTTTATTGAGCCGTTCGAGCGAGGTTTTGGCACCACTATTGGTAACAGCTTGAGACGCGTATTGCTTTCGTCACTGGAGGGTAGTGCCGTAACATCCATAAAAATAGCAGGTGTTGACCATGAATTTACGTCGATAGGTGGCGTGATGGAAGACACGACCGACATCGTTTTGAATGTCAAGAACCTTGTCGTTAGACTTCAGGACGGAGGCCCGAAGACGATGACGGTTTCTGCAAACAAAGCCGGTGCGGTAACGGCAGCCAGTATCGTCGCCGATCCCACCATAGAAGTCATAAACAAAGATATGGTGTTGGCTACCTTGACTGAAGATGTAAGTTTTGAAATGGAAATGGAGGTTGAGAACGGCCGCGGTTATGTACCGGCTTCCGAACGAATTGCCGACGCAGATAGATTCGAGCAGGAGATCGGAAGGATACTGCTCGACGCCGTATATTCACCGGTTACTAGAGTTCGCTACGCGACCGAAAATACGCGTGTAGGCCAGAAGACTAATTATGACAAGCTGATCTTGGAAATTTGGACCAACGGAACAGTTACTCCCGAGATGGCGTTAGTGGAGGCTGCCAAGATATTGCGAAAACATATCAATCCGTTTGTGCAGTATTGTGAGATCGGAGAACAAACCGTTGCCGGCGAAATTGCCGAAAAAGGACCGGAAGAAGAGGCAATCGATGAGGAACTGGCCAAAAAACTGAGTATTCCCATTCAAGAATTGGAGCTTTCGGTAAGAGCAAGCAACTGTCTCGAATCAGTGAAACTTGAAACGGTTGGCCATCTGGTCCAAATGACAGACGCTGAGTTATTGAAGATTCGAAGCTTTGGCAAAACTTCTCTGCGGGAAATCAAAAGAAAGCTTGCCGACATAGGCTTATCTTTAGGAATGAACGTGCCAACAGAGGATAGTCAATAGCCAACGCCGATACGGAAGAATAAACTTATTGCCGAACGTAAGAAATTGAGGAATTTGAGTACATGCGACACAAAGTAGCAGGACGCCGGTTAAGTCGAACGGGTGAACACCGTCTGGCTTTGCGGCGAAATTTGGTCGCTTCGCTTTTCGAGCACGAAACGATATCAACGACGATGCAAAAGGCCAAAGAGGCCAAAGCCTTTGCCGAGAAATTGATCACGCTGGCCAAGGAAGGTACGTTATCAGCCAGACGACGGGCTATCGCTCTGCTTGGCAATCGTGACATCATAGATTATGAAGATAATAAGCCGCTGAAGAAGGGCACGATAATTGGCAAGCTCTTTAGCGAACTTGGGCCACGATATCTTGACAGACCGGGCGGTTATACAAGAATTATACGTCTGTCGTTGAGACGATTGGGCGATAATGGCCAGCTTGTCTTGTTGCAGCTCTTAGGTCCAGACGAGCCCCTCAAGAAAGAAGTCAAAACCACTGCCAAGAAGCGCCTCCGTAGAAAAGCGAAAAAGCGTGCCCAAGTGGAAGCCGCTGCCCCAGCCGAACAGGTTGCCGAGGCCAAAGAAACCACTGAATCGAAAGATGTTGCCGAAAACGGCAATGAGACGTCTGAATCTAACGAGAAGTGACGTACCGCTTTGAGGACGTGCGGACAATGAGCAAGGATGATTGCGTTTTCTGTAAGATGGTAGCAGGACAGATTCCGGTTGCCAGGATTTACGAAGATGAAGCCGTTCTTGCTTTTTTGGATATCGGGCCTCTCAGTGATGGCCACACATTGGTGATTCCGAAAGATCATTTTGAGAGATTGCACGATTGTCCCGCTGAGCTTTTGGGTCGGATCGGCTCGCGTCTTGGCAAAGTCGCTAAAGCTGTGGCTGCGGGGATGAATTCTGACGGCTATAACGTGTTGTGCAACACCGGCACGGCAGCCGGACAACTTGTCGAACATTTACATTTTCATATAATCCCTCGTAATACCGGTGACGGCGTATTTGACCGTTGGCCTTCTTATAAATATCAAGAAGGGCAGATCGATACAATTGCCGCTAAAATTCGCGAAAATCTTTGATTTGGCTTCTGCACTCTTGATAAAGATTACTTTTGCTCGTATATTTGGTTGATTGATGATCGCGGGGTAGAGCAGTCTGGTAGCTCGTCGGGCCCATAACCCGGAGGTCGCAGGTTCGAATCCTGCCCCCGCTATTAAGACCTGGAGATAATTCCAGGTCTTTTTTTGTGCACTGGTAACCTTTTGGGCGTGA
>DAOWID010000212.1 GCA_030641115.1 Planctomycetota bacterium
CAAAACGAACATAATTCTGACCGGATCGTCGGCATGTGGGAAGTCAATGCCATCGCGGGCACGGATAAGTAAGATATCGAATTTGTTTTCGCCTTCGACGACAACGTGAGGTATAGCCAGACCCGGCTGGATGACGGTACTGCCCTCAGCTTCACGATGGAGGAACTTCTCGAAGAGTATGTATTCATCAGTCTCTAACCTCTTAGCCAGAATGGCGGAGACTTTTCGAAAGATTTTTTCGGCAGATTTTTTGCCTTTGACATCCAATATCTCACATTGCCTTATGAGTTTGTCAAATCTATCTTCGATTATATCATCCCGTTCAATCAAGATATCCCGAAGCTCATTTTCGAGCGTGACCGTTTTAAGCTCCCTGTCGGTGACACGTTCCACGATGTGCATGACGGCTGAGGCTCTGCTGACCCGGCGGGAAACATAGAGGCCATACCAGGCTACGCTCAAACCGATGAAAGCGGCAGTAATCAGTAGCGGTATCGCGCCCATATCTATTATCAGAGCACCATAAGCAATTATGGCGAAGATATGAATATAAGGGTATAAAGGCGATTTGAACATCGGCCGATAGCTCTGTATCTTGCTCTCGCGCATGACAATCACACTGGCGTTGGCAAGAATGAAAAGTATTATCATTAATGTCGAGGCGGTTTTTACCAGTACTTCAATATCGAGAAAGACGATTGCCGCAACCATAAAGCCGCCGGTGAGCAGTATACTAACATGAGGCGTTTTGAAGCGGTCGTTCACGAGTGCCAAAGGTGGCGGGAGCAACTGGTCTCTGCTCATAGCCATAGGGCACCTTGATGCAGCGAGCAAGCCACCATTTGCGGTGGTTACAAAAGCAGCTATGGCAGCGATACTCAGAAGTGCAAATCCGGCAGAGCCCATAAACTTGGTTGATGCAAGCGATACCGGTGCATGTGTCTTAGCGTGTTCGGTGCCATCGACAACTTCAACAAGCTCGTGTTTGTGGAGGACGCCTACTGCAATGACGATTACGCCGATGTAAAATAGTGTTACGACAAACCAAGCCAGGATCATCCCAAGGGGCAGGTTTCTGCCGGGCTGCTTTACCTCTTCTGCGACGCTGGCAATTTTGGTCAGGCCGCCAAAACTTATAAAGACCAGTCCCGCCGTTGCAAACACCGCGGGCCAACCCTTGTCCAGAAACCCCTTGTACCGGACCGCCTTAACGGCGCCGGCACCGAGAAACATGAATAGGGCGAGTATCGCCAGCAATATCAGCACAAAAAAAACCTGAAATCTGCCGGTGTGTTTGACGCTTACGATATTCAGTGTCGCAAAGCTAAGACAGCAGAGGATGGCTATTGCCTTGACGTGCCACGGGCTTAGCTCTGCGGGCAGAACCTGTTGCAGTACGACCTGGATAAGAAGCGCCATTCCAACGACTGCGAACGCGCTTTTCAAGGCGAGTGAAAACCAGCTTGCCAATCCGCTGAACAGGCCCCAAATCGGGCCTAAGCTCCGTTCGACATAGAAATACGTTCCGCCGGCTCGCGGCATTGCGGTGGCCAGCTCGGCTTTGCTGAGAACGCTGGGAATTATCAAGATTGACGCGAAAAGATAGGACAAGACTATGGCCGGCCCGGCTTTGGCGAAAGCAATTGCAGGCAGCACGAACAGGCCTGAACTTATCATCGCGCCTGTTGCCACGGCAAACACGTCAAGCGAACCGAGCTGTTTCTTTAGCTGAGCCACTTTTGAACCTTCGGTTGTGCAACACAGCAAAAGGACTTGCGAAATAACGGTTCTGCGAACGGTATGTTAGCAGATTTTGCTCGTGGAGCGATAAGGATTTTTCCCGGACATCTTGTTTTTCTCGCATCTGAGAAACGCTCATCAAAATACGCCAAGGGCCTTTGGGATTCTGTCTCCGACCTTGGCACTGGTCTGGCCCACGGTCCCACAGCCTCTCAGCAGCAAGGGGCAAGGTTTTCAAGGGTGTGGCTGATTTTTGTGGCAGCACATAAATCTTTTTTGGCATAGGATTGCGCTCTCTGTCATTGCGAGCGAAGCGAAGCAATCTCTACTTCCTAAATGTCAAAGCTTGCCGCGGCCTGTAAAGCAGGCCTCGCAATGACAATACTGGCCTTTTTTATGCCTTTCGAATGGGTATCGACCAACAAGAAATCGCTTGCCGCAAAATCTGGTCACACCCGTTTTCGAGAAGGGATAGCAATTGATTGGACAAAGCTGATCGTATCTTCTATCATAGCCCATACATTCGGCTCATGGTAAAGTTCTTGAAAGTGCTGTGCTGCGGCCCGATGCTTCGCTGCGCTCAGCATGACAGTTTCAAGAGTCAGTCAAGTGGAATAAATTGCAGTTCGATCAAAAGGGTAAATAGGGTGCTCAATAGAAGGGATTTTCTCCGCTACATGGCCGGCACGATGGCGCTGGGTCTCTCCGGTGATTGCTTCTCTAAACAGAAACGCGAGGACAAGCCGAATGTTATCCTGTGTATGGCCGACGATTTGGGCTGGGGTGATCCTGGATTTAACGGCAATTCGATAATCAAGACACCTCACCTCGATGCAATGGCAAAAGCTGGATTGCGATTCAGCCGTTTTTATTCGGCTGCACCGGTGTGCTCGCCCACTCGCGGAAGCTGCCTTACGGGTCGGCATCCATATCGATACGGGATCTTCTCGGCCAATGTCGGACACATGCGCAAGAAAGAAATTACACTGGCGGAGGCCTTGAAGACACAAGGGTACGTGACAGGCCATTTCGGCAAATGGCACTTAGGGACACTTACAACAACAGAAAAAGACTCCAATCGCGGCGGGCCAAGAGGTGCGAAGCACTACCGACCGCCATGGGAGAATGGATTTGATTTATGCTTTTCCACGGAGGCCAAGGTTCCGACGTGGGACCCGATGAAAAAACCGGAGGCAGATGTGCCTTATGGAACGTCCTATTGGCGAGAAGACGGTACAAAGCAGATAAAAAATCTCGATGGTGACGACAGCCGAGTCATTATGGATCGGGTTGTCCCATTTGTCAGAAAAGCGGTGGGCCAAGGAAAACCATTCTTCGCGGTCGTTTGGTTTCATACGCCACACCTGCCGGTGATAGCTGGTCCGGAATACAAAAAGATGTACTCGCAATATAGTGAAGATGAACAGCACTACTATGGATGCGTAACCGCGATGGATGAGCAGATAGGCAGGCTTCGCAGGGAATTGCGCGCCCTGCAGGTCGCCGACAACACTATGCTGTGTTTCTGCAGCGACAATGGGCCCGAAGGAAGAGATGGCAGACACGGTCGCACTCGTGGCTCGGCTGGCCCATTTCGTGGACGCAAACGCAGCTTGCTTGAAGGCGGGGTTCGAGTTCCGGCCTTGCTCGAATGGCCCAGTCGTATCAAAGGTGGGCAAGTGACTGATGTTCCGTGTTGTACGTCAGACTACTACCCAACCATTCTGGATGTGCTGGACTTGAAAATGAAAGAGCAGCCGGAACCAATCGATGGTGTTAGTCTGCTGCCTCTGATTGAAGGAAGAATGACGAAACGGCCAGTGCCCATCGGGTTTGAATCCGGCAACCAGGTATCGCTCACATACAACCGTTACAAGATATACAGCAACAACAAGGGCAAGACTTACATGCTGTTTGACCTGATTGAGGACCCCGGCGAGGCAAAAGACCTGTCGGCAGAGAAAACCGAAATATTCAAAACGATGAAGAAAACTCTCGAAAAATGGCAAGCATCATGTAAGGACAGCCTTTCGGGGAAAGATTATCAGTAGCAGTCTAAAATGATCTCATGGTAGTCTACTAGTCTGTCAGGATTGAATCTGTAAGCTGTCATTCCCGCGAAAGCGGGAATCCAGATTCTTAAAAATGGATTCCGCATCAAGTGCGGAATGACAACCTCTAAAATCAAATTTGACAGATTACTAGAATTGAAAAGCAGATGTTATGTCTAAAAAGAAAACACGTAGAACAGTAGTAGGCTCACCGTTGACCCCGGACATGCTCAAGGAATTGGGTGCAGTCAGGGGATTTCCGCCACCCTCAGGAGATTTTGCGCCGGAGACAAATTGGGAGCACACGTATCGTATTTGGACGTGTCATGGATATCGTGAAAGCGGGAACGATAATGTAGGATACTTGCGGATACGCCGGACCGCCGATTCGGGCGATCACGTAGCCTTGAATGTGTATCGCAAAGTAGTCCAAGCGGACGCCTTGGTGAACATTGTGGCGGCCAAGGTCAAGTGCCACAAGAATTCGCTGGCGTCACCGATTGCATGGGAATTGGAAAGCCGCTTTGTCGATGCGAACAACAATGACCTGCCACAGTTACGCAACAGAAAGAACGGCTATCTCACTGGAGCCGCGGACACAACGGGTGACTGGTGCCTATTTGAAGCGGTGCAGCGCCTTGCGTTCGATAAGCAGACATCGTTAAGCTTCCTCCTGCTTGAGGGGCTGAACATATCGAAGCCGGACCAGCACCTGTTCTACCGTGGCGTCTATCCAACCAGGATTCCAGGGGCAGATTCATTGCACTGTTTTGTCCAGTTGGGCAGCGGTATTCTGCCGACCGAGTATTGGCTCGACGACAGCCATAGGCTGCTTGCAGTTACATCAATGAACAAAGCCTACATCTTTGACGCCGAATCAGCCAAGATGATAGAGCGGCGGATTGAGTATGTCCGCAGATCCTACCTAATGAGCAAAGGATCGAAGAGGAAATGAACAGATGAGCGACGGGAAAAGACAAAAGAGACAATCGTCGGATCTTCTGAGCCGGCGAGAATTTGTGAAGCTGGGCGGCAGTGCAGTGGCAGTGCTGTCGGGCGGCGCTCTGACAAGCAAGAGTTCAGGTGCTCGGCGAGCGCGTCAGCCGAAGCCTAAGAACATCCTTATCATCATTACCGACCAGCAGCACATTGATACGATTGCGGCTGGCGGTTGCCGCCACGTACGAACGCCGGCACTTGACCGGCTAAAGAAGCGAGGTGTGAGCTTCACACAATCATACACCGCAAACCCACTTTGCAGTCCTGCGAGAAGTGCGGTTTTTGCGGGGCGGACCAGCAGTGAGTGTGGAGTACACGTGAACGGCCGGCCTATTCGCTCGGACATACCGAACCTGGGACAGTGGTTTTCAGAGAACACCGATTACGAGACCTTCTACGCGGGAAAGTGGCACCTTCCGCGGACCTATACGAGCAACATACCCGGCTTCAAAGTCATCAATACCGGTATCGGCGGTTTTGGTTATCTTTGTGATACGGTGATGTCACGTGCGTGCCAGGGCTTTTTGCGGAACCGGTCTAAACGTAAGCCGTTTCTGCTGGTAGCCTCGTTCATGCAGCCGCACGATATTTGTGAGTGGCTGCGGCTGAATATGGAGAATCCGGGGCGGCTTCGGTACCCGGAGCTGGCCGGTGAGCTGCCGGAGCTGCCCGATAATTTCCAGTTCGATGAGAATGAGCCGGAGGCGATCAGGCGAAGACGAGCAGGCAACGAGCCATTCAGGGGCAAGGCTAAGTGGAACAAAGAGCATTGGCGATACTACAGGTGGAGCTACTACCGCAATATCGAGCAAGTTGACGCTGAGATTGGACGGATTTTCCAGGCGATTGAAGACCTTGGGTATGCGGATGAAACGCTGATTGTCTTCACGGCGGATCACGGTGAGGGCCTGGCGCATCATCAGATGGTGCGCAAGAGTAGTTTTTACGACGAGGCTGTGAGGGTGCCGCTGCTATTATCGTGGCCGGCGCATATCCCGGAAAACAGGACGGATACAAGCCATTTGGTGTCGGGGCTGGATATAATGCCGACACTGTGTGACTATGCGGGTATAAAGGCGCCGGCGAATATGCGCGGAGCGAGTCTGCGGGCAGCGCTGGAAGGAAATGGCCGGTTCAGTCGCGATTTCATCGTTTCGGAAGTTAGCAGCAATACCGGCAGGATGGTTCGGACCCAGCGCTACAAGTACATCACGTACCGCAAAGATTTAGTCGAGCAGCTTTTTGACATGAAGAATAACCCCGGCGAAACTAAGAATCTTGCAACAAGCTCGGCGCATGCTTCGATGTTGGCAGAACACAAGAAACTGCTGAAAGATTGGGAGCGTCGGCTGGACGTTGCACCGAATATCCCCAACACGGACGCTTGGTGGTACTAAGGCTTCTGTAAAATTGCAGAACTCATTGGTGGTACTTGGAAAGGAGTTGAAATGGAAAGACAAACAAGAAGAGAATTTTTGAAAAGCGTCGGCTGTATAGCAGCTTCAGGGACAGCATTATCGATACTGCCAAGCTGTCTTAGTATGGCCCAGGTAACGGGAGCGGGAGCAAAGCGGCCGAACATCATATTTATCATGACGGACGATCATGCCTCGCACGCCCTAAGCTGCTACGGCAGTAAGATCAATAAGACACCAAGCCTCGACCGGATTGCCAAAGAAGGTATGCTCTTTAATAACTGCTTCTGCACGAATTCCATCTGCGCGCCCAGCCGAGCGGTGATTTTAACGGGCAAACACAGCCACATTAACGGCGTGACCGACAACAGAAAGAAGTTTGACGGTAGCCAACAAACGTTCCCCAAGCTGCTGCAACAGGCCGGCTATGAGACCGCCATGATCGGCAAATGGCACCTCAAGACCGACCCGACGGGCTTTGATTACTGGTCCGTGCTGATCGGTCAGGGGCCCTACTACAACCCGCCGATGAAAACGCCCAACGGTACGGTCAAGTACACCGGCTACACGACCGACATCATCACGCTGCTGGCGCTGGACTGGCTGCAACACAAGCGCGACAAGGATAAGCCCTTCTGTCTGATGTATCAACACAAGGCTCCGCACCGCAACTGGCAGCCGGCGCCGGAATACCTGACCATGTACGATGATGTCACTATTCCGGAGCCGGAAAACCTTTTCGACGACTACTCCAACCGTGGAAGAGCCGCTAAGGAACAGGATATGAGTATCGAAAAGACGATGAACGACAGAGACCTGAAACTCGTGCCCCCCAGAAACCTGACAGCCGGGCAGAAGAAGCTC
>DAOWID010000464.1 GCA_030641115.1 Planctomycetota bacterium
ACAGCATGTCGAAGCACAGTATCTTTTAGCGAATCACAGCAATGTGTTGGACAAGTATCGAGAAAAGCAAGATTTTCATGGTGGTGCCTACTGGTTAGAGAAAGCGGCAGGCAACGGACATGCTGTGGCTGCGTGCATTCTTGGGAGCCAATACGACTATCAAATGAAAAATCCCAAAGAAGCAATCAGATGGTATTGTGTTGCGGCCAAGTTGGGGGACGTAGACGCCAACTCTCGCCTTGGTCATTTGTATTATGAAGGAGAACGCGTCCAACAAGATTACAAGGAAGCTATAAAGTACTTCATCGAGGTAGTCAGACAACAGGATGATGACCGGTACTATTTTGAAGTCTTGGATGCCGCTAAAATGTTAGGGACAATGTACGATGAGGCCAAAGGGGTCGAAAGAGATTGCGTTAGAGCCGTCATTTGCTATAAAATTGCGGCTCGGCATGGGTCGTGGAAGTCACTATATCGGTTGGCAGAAATGTACTACAAAGGAGATGGAGTACTACAGGATTACGTGGAAGGTTATGCATGGGCTAATATAGGAGCATCAAAAGGAGGCGCTAACACCACGGCGTTGCGTGATGAAATCATAGGGCGGATGACACCTGAACAAATTGCCGAAGGGCAACGAAGAGCAAACGAATTGAGTAAAAGCCTCGGTCTACCCTCAAAATAACAATTGTTCGGTCATTTCGCACACGCAGAACTCTGTAAATAAACCGCCACTCTCTTGCTGCTCGGCTTGGGTCCTTTGATTCACCACCTTATGTAAAGTGGAAAAGATGAAGGCCGCTTCTTATAAACTCCGAAAACTCTATTTTTCTCCACTTGGACACGTTCCTTTTTGCGGTAAAGCCCCACACCTTCGCGGGTATGACAATACTAATTGGTCGGCTTGAGGACAAGGTAGAGAGTTCCTCAATCGTTTGTATCCTGACACAGGGTCCGCCTCCGGCGGATAAAGCAAGCCCAAGGGGGCTTGTTCGCCGAAGGCGAATTCGAATCCCCTTGGGGCTATTTTGGTCAGATTGCCATGCCTGATATTGTGGTCTCAAAGGCCATGTTGTCATCAACGAGCCCCTGGATGTCGGAAGTATATTTCTTGCCTTTCTTGAATTTCGTGATATGGCCGAGCAGATATAGTCTCTGTCCTGGCGTGACGGCGGCGCGGAATTTTGCCCCTTGTATACCGGTGAAGACTATAAAGCCCTTTTCTTCGTAGATTCGCTTCACAAAAAAGCTGAGTAGCTGAGCTGCTGCCTCAATCATTATTACCGCGGGCATAAGCGGGCGCCCCGGGATGTGACCACGAACCCAGAATTCATCGTCGGTGGCATCCTTGTAGCCCAGAATCAGAAATCTGTCCTTATCGTACCAGAGGATGCCATCGAGGTGCTGCATCTCAAAGCGTTGCGGATTCACCTGCGCAATGGCTTCCTTGTCAAAGAGGGGTTTGCCTCTGAGGTCTATTTGCGACAGATCGAACAATAGAGGGGGTGGCATTGACGACCTCCTTGCAGAGACATTCCGCGCGTTCAGAGCACTACTACCCAGCCGCTACGGCGGAGCTAATTACCTAGCCAGAACCGAGCTGAGGTCAGGCACAACGAAAACAGCGCTTGCGAGCACCTGTATCGGTTTACGGGGCCGACCTGACTTCAAGAATGCGGTTGCGAACGCTTTGCGCAGCCTGCTTTATGCTCTGCATTTGCTTGCGAACGCGCGTCCCTGCTGCCTTATTTCCGCCCTCGGCCTTGCTGATGTCGGCTTCAATCTCGTCCACCAGTACCTTAAGATCTTCGTACTCTTGCATTCAAACAAACCTCCAGTTTGTGGGTTAAAATTGCCAAAAACGTACTGTCCGGTGCTCGGTTTGTCAAAGAAAAATGCTTTTTTTTGCAAAAAAACCAATATTTATTTTCGGGTCTTTTCCTGTCAGCCTGCAAGTTTTTTTGTCAGTTCTGCGATTCTCTGGCCGCGACGTGTGCACTGTTGCGTGACCCTTTCGTCGGGCTTGCCAATGGATACGGGGCCGTAATGGTCGCCTTGGGGGTCACCCTGGACCACCATACCGGCGATGAGCATTGCCTCTATGATGCCCATAATCGTGGTTTCGTTGCCGCCCCCAATATTTGCGGCACTCGTAAATGCCCCGCCTACTTTGCCGTTAAGCTGGCCGTGCCTGCCTACCAGGTCGTCTATCAGGCTTTTTATCGGACCAGTCATTTGGCCGTAGTAGGTCGGTGAGCCCACAACTATTGCATCATAGCTGGGTAAATCGTCCGCCTTTACCTTGTCAACCGATTTGCAATCGGTCTTCAAGTCTGCATCGTTCATCGCTTTTGCGATGATCTCTGCCATTTCCTTAGTATTACCGCTTCTCGAATAGTACACTACTATTGCCTTTGCCATTTTCAATCCTTTCTGTGTCGTTTCTATATCGCTTGCGATTTTACTATGATACCTGGCCAGTTTTTGTTTCCCTCTGCGTTCAACATAGCGAATGAATTGTGAAAATGTTATCTCTGGGACTTTCATTCCACTTGCTTAAGAGGCTGTTCGCAACAGTTATATTTGTTGTCGTAGTTTTCTTCTCTGTGTCCCTCTGTGGCCGCTTACAATTGATTCCGCCACAGGCGGATCTGCGATATCGGTTATTGACTATTGGTTATTTGTTTTTGAAACCTGAATTTATCTGGGGCCAAGCCGCTATTACAGCTTTTCTGGACAATAACAGCGACTCCTTGCTAAGACTCAAAGATTGCTTCGCTTCGCTCGCAATGACACGTGGACATACTTTAGTCATTACGTAATCACAGGTCTTGCCCTGCCGGTTTTTTTGGCCTTTTTCCTTAGCGCGAGTATTTTCGGTTCATCTGCGCAGATAGGCGAGCTCTTCCGGCAAAGGGACATTGTTGCCGAAGTTATCCTCGCCGTATCCGGCTTCAGCCAGCAGCTTGATGTCGGCCAGTACGCGCTTATCACCGACAAACGTTGCATTCAAATTGGCGTCGATGTCGATTTTGCCTATTGCCAGCAATTGGGCCATTGCGTCAGTGATCTGTTCCAGTAGTGTCCCTCGCTTCTGGGTGAGTTCCGTCGGTAGCTGCAAAGGTTGTTCATACAGAATCAGTTTGCCCTTTTCGGCTAAGATTAAAACAGTATCGCGAAGGATGGTTTGGATATCTTTCCCAGTTGCCCAATCTTGTACGAGTTTTGATCGAACGATTTCAGTGGCCAGGGACTTTCGTTTCTGCGCATTTATCTTTTCGTTGGCACGGAATAACTCAAGCGGCGAGCTGGCATCGTAGTCTTCTTCGTCCAGTCGCATGTGGACTTCACTGCCGTAATGCAGGACGAGCTTTGAAATCAATGTGGCAGGGCGAACGTGAAAACCACGATACGGAGGTACGGGTACATCCACTTCGCCGACTTCGGCGTAGCGCTTGAGCATTTCCTGGCAGAGATTCGCCGCACGGCCGATGTAGAGACTGATATGGGTGACGGAGTAGTGCATGAGCATTCCCAGCAGCGCCTCGGGCGTTACCAGGGACTCTCGCAGGGCTGCCAAAGCGCATCGCTGCTTATTTACATGTCGCTCGTAGTAATGAGCGAATGATGTGGCTGTCTTCAGCAGATGGAAGACAACGCTTACGTGCCCTCTGAGAACAAGCAGGTCTGCATCCAGGCTTTCGGCTTCCGTGCGCGCGACGTATGTGTCGTACAGTGACTGAAGGTTGTGGAAGCGAAGCTCAAGGCTTCGCAAACTCTCCTCGCTGACCGAGTCCGAAACGTACGAGGCATATTCTTCGGGTTGTGCCTGGCTGGCAGCGCGAACATCTTTGCTTTCAGCAGCCAGGTTCAAAAAAGCAGTGGCCAGCAGAGTCACTGTCTCCGATACTGTTTCGGCCCTGCGCGCGCTGCAGTCACGTGGTAGTCGGCCGGGAGGGAGTTCTTCGCGGTAAGATCTCTCGCGCAGGGTCTTTGATGGAACTGGCAGGCCGATCTGATCGGCTCCAATAAGCATTTGCCTTGCGGCTCGCAACAGTACATCGCCAGTAAACTGCAGTACCTGTTTCGTGCCCTTGACGAAATCATGTCCGGTCGGTAGTAATCGGTAGGCTGGCAACGCGTGTTGGATGTGAAGCAGTTCGTAACTCACATCGGAAAAGAGCTTAATCGCTGCTGTTAGCGACCTGAACGAACACCACTGGCAGTTGTTGCGTGCGTCATAGGCGTCAAGAAGCTCCTCAAGCTGCACCGATTGCGAGAAGAATTCACCCAAGAACGGGCGTATGAGGAATTGATCGCTCGACTGACACTGCGTCAGATAGCTCGCCAGGCCCAGCAATGTTTGGGCACGTTCTGCGATCAGCTCCTGAAAGTCTTTGTCAGCGATTGTTGCTGCACCCATGTAGTCTGCTCTAACTTTCTTGCCGTGATCCCTTCGCTTCGCTCAGGACAAGGCTGAGCCGAAAGGCGAAGCATCTGGCCTTAGCAGCATAAAACGGCATTTGGTCGCTGGCCAGATTCTTCGCTACACTGCGTGGAGTTTATCCTTGAGCGAAGCGAAGGGCTCACAATGACATACTGTCATACATTCTTGCAAATAAAAGAATTACGATTATTGTTACCATCAAGTCGGTCAGTTTGAGTCGGTTATTTCCCTTTCTTCTTCTCTAATGGAATTACATGCCTGCTGAATCCTTTAGGAATCTGGACCTCAAAGACCTTCTCATCTATATTTTTGTTGACCTTCGGCTTAAGCAACTTTATCTCGTAAATATCGTCTTGGGTCGTGACAGCGACTACTTTTGCCGGCAGAAGTAATTTCTTATCAATCCAAAAATCGACAGATGTGTAATCATTTTTGTAAATCGAATCTGGCTTAACTTTCAAACGCAATTGAACGAGATTCTCAGGCTTGTCCTTTTTTGGTTCGGCCAATTTTATTTCAAACTGCTTCTTTAAGTCTTCTATCTTAGTAAAGCCGATTATCGGCAAGCCCCTGCTGGCCAAGTCGAAAGCATCCACCGGCTCGTTCGGCTCGGCCAATTGACGAGATTGAACAGCCTCGATTTGATAGTCGATGCGTGTG
Organism: Planctomycetota bacterium; assembly: GCA_030641115.1. Lineage (GTDB taxonomy): Bacteria > Planctomycetota > Phycisphaerae > Sedimentisphaerales > Anaerobacaceae > DAOWID01. The sequence continues at coordinate 5,108 of DAOWID010000464.1, forward strand.
AGCCAGACACCGTCGAAGATATAGTGGTCGATGTACTTTTGCTCCTTTTCATCCTCATGTTTAAGCGTCTGAAAATTCACTCTCAGCTTCGATTTTTTGCCGGACCTTTGATAATATAAAACACCTTTCTGGAGAGTTTCTGATTCGAGCAGGGGTTGTCTGAACAGATATTCAATCTGCCCCTGGTAGGATCGAAGCTTTGCAGCTCTCAGTCTTAATTGGCTTAGGATTGCCTCAACTGGATCAGCCTTGGCTTGCTTAGGCTGGCAGCCAGTTGAGCTTTGCGCGCACCCGTAAGACCAGCAAGTACTCGCTGTCCACAGCAGCACAATAGCTGCGTTGGCAATTATCTTTTTACCCATTATTCTGCTTCCTTTCTTGCCATATCAAGAGTTTTGCAAAATGGAGATTAGGCATATATTATTTAAGGAAATCTGGTTTTTGATTTCCTTAAATAATCAAGCTAAGCAATTATCTATCAAACAGTTGCTGTTTGAAAAGGAAAAATCAGACAACAATTTTTCCCCGCCGTGGCGGGTATGCCTAATCTCAATTTTGCAAAAGTTCAGCTATACGTCAGCCGCTACTTCTTATCTTCGACAATTTGAAGTACCTGGCTGATATTTTCAATAGTAAAATCGGCATATCTGGCAAATTCACTGGCTTTTTCATGATTGGCCAGCAGCACCGCGACTGCGCCTGCCGCCTTTGCGCAGAGTAAGTCGAAAAGGTAGTCGCCCACCAACAAGCTCTCCCCAGGCTTCACATCGAATTGCTGGCATATTCGCAATACGCCGAAGGCATCGGGTTTGACCGGTCCGTCTTCTCGACCAACAATACCATCGAATTTCAAATTGTGCTTGCGGGCAATAGCCAGTGCGTTGCATCGCCTGTTTCGCGTCAGTACCCCTATGCTAATGCCAGCTTCACGGAGTGCCGAAAGCGTTTGCTGTGCACCGGGATTGAGTTTGGATTCTGTCACTGCCTTTTGCTCATGGGAGTGCAGAATTTGCTCTACATTCTCACGCTGTTCAGGGGTCATCTTCTCCATCGATTCCAGGACCGGCCCGGAATCTCTGTCCAGTCCCATCTCTTCGCGAATGGCGTCAAAGTCAAAATAGGGCTGCGTTATGGTCCCATCTAAATCAAATATCACAGCTTTGATTGGCATTCCTCATATCCTACGCTGGGTTAACCGGCGGTAAAACCGCTGGCTAAATATCTGTTTTTATTTTGCTTTTTTGCGCAGCAGCTCAATGAAATATCGGCCGGCCTGGCCCAAAATCTTGCCTTTGCGAACGATTATACCGGTCGGTCTAACAAAATTTTCGTTCAAAAAGGGTATCGCCTTTATTGTTTCGCTGCCGACTTCTTGAAGTATGGCCGGCTGTGGTAATATACTTATCCCTGAGTTTATTTCCACCGCCCGTTTGACGGTTTCGACATTATCGAATTCCATCACCGGCCGCACAACGATATTGTAACGCTCTAAAATACTGTCTATCCACGTACGCGTGGGGACATTCTTCTCGAATGCGATGAATCTTTCAAACTGTAATTGGTGAATATCCACCTGGGGTTCGCGAGATAAGGGATGTGTTGGGCTGCAGGCCAAAACCAACGGTTCATTCTCAAATTCATATACTTCAAGTCTTTTGTCTCTTTTCGGAACAGCTACAAGGCCGATATCGATATCGCCGCTCAAAACCAACTCATAGATTCTGTTGGCGCTGAGGTATTCAATATGAACATTGACGTTAGGATAGCTCACCATAATTGTCTTAACATAGTCTGGCAGAGTGTGCATGCCAATACTGTAAATTGCGGCTACATTTATTCTTTCGCCTGCTGATGATTTAACGGCAGCGAGCTCACTTTTTAGTTGTTCATATCTGTCGAGCATATCTCTGGCGGCCTTGTAAAGCAATCGGCCTTCTTTTGTAAGTTCAATAGGTCTTTTCTTGCGGTCGACTAACTGGCACTTGTGCGCAAGCTCTAATTGTGCAAGCTGCTGTGAGATTGCTGACTGGCTTAGAAGATGGTGTTCTGCGGTTTTTGAGAAGCTGCACAAATCAGCTAAATCGCAGAATATCTTTAGTGTTTCTATATGCATTATAAGCTGTCCTGATATATCATATTATGATTAGTGTCTTGCACGCCGGCATCCAAGTCGTATATATTATAAGGTCGCTGTTTCTTGGGCCATTGCGTAGTTCTCTTATTAGTTTAACTTATCGTAGCAGCCAGGGCAATCTAAAATCTTGATTTCTAATGGAGGTAGTCAAAGTGCCAGCGAACAGTGTTATCGAAGCCGTTTACGAGCAGGTACTCAAACGCAATCCCGGAGAGGTCGAATTCCACCAGGCCGTAAAGGAGGTTCTGGATTCCTTGGGCCCCGTGCTCGACAGACATCCGGAGTATGTTGACAACAAGATCCTCGAAAGACTCGTAGAGCCGGAACGACAGATTATTTTCCGCGTACCTTGGCAGGACGACAAGGGCAACATCCATGTCAACCGTGGCTTTCGGTTTGAGTTCAATAGCGCTCTGGGACCCTACAAGGGCGGACTGCGATTTCATCCCACGGTCACAGCCGGTATTCTGAAGTTTTTGGCGTTTGAGCAGATCTTTAAGAACTCGCTGACGATGCTGCCGATGGGAGGGGGCAAGGGCGGCTCGGATTTTGATCCTAAAGGGAAGAGTGATGCCGAGGTCATGCGGTTTTGCCAGAGCTTCATGACTGAGCTTTTCCGCCATGTTGGTGCCGATACCGACATCCCGGCGGGCGACATTGGGGTCGGCGGGCGTGAAATCGGTTTCATGTTCGGACAATACAAACGCCTCCGCAATGAGTTCACAGGTGTTCTGACGGGCAAAGGCCTGAACTGGGGTGGTTCTCTGATCCGGCCGGAGGCTACGGGATACGGTTGTGCGTACTTTGCCCAAGAGATGTTGAAGACGCGGGGCGAGAGCTTCGAGGGCAAGATCTGCACGGTCTCCGGGTCGGGCAACGCTGCCCAATACACGGTGGAGAAGCTTAAC
>DAOWID010000167.1 GCA_030641115.1 Planctomycetota bacterium
CGCTATTATTAAGAAGAAGGTGAGGATGGAAAAGAGAAAGCTGCTTAGCGGAGTGATGCTTCCAGCGTTTCTGTACGCATCTTTTATGGTGGACGCAGCCGTAGCGAGTGACGCACATGGAACGGCCGTGCTCAAAGCAGAGTCATTCAGACATTATATCGACACATTTAATGAAAACGACGAAGAGTTATACGCCCAACATATTCCCAACGAGAAGGCTTGGGAGTTTCTCAAAGCGAATATTCCGCTGTTCGAATGTCCCGACAAGGATTTCGAGCAAATATATTACTTCCGGTGGTGGACGTATCGCAAACACATCAAAAAGACCCCGGACGGATTTGTAATCACTGAGTTTTTGCCGAGCGTGCCGTGGTCGGGCAAATACAACACAATAAGCTGTCCGGCGGGTCATCACTTCTACGAAGGGCGCTGGCTACACAATCCGGAATACCTTAACAACTACGCGGTGTTCTGGTTTCGCAAGGGTGGCAATCCACGGCTATACAGCTTCTGGGCTGCTGATGCACTTTATTCAACATATCTGGTCAATTATGACAAAGAATTTCTCCTTGATCTGCTTGCGGATTTAGTCAACAACTACAAGGCGTGGGAGAAAGGATGGCAGCGAGGGAGATATCGCATCGGCCTTCACGAGAATGGCCTGTTCTTTTCTATAGACGACCGAGATGGCGGAGAGATGTCGATTGGCGGACACGGTTATCGGCCAACGCTGAACAGCTATATGTACGGCGATGCGACGGCGATCGCCAAGATTGCGGCCCTCGCCGGCAAAAGGGAGCTGGCCGCCTATTATCAAACAAAAGCAGACACAATCAAAGAACTTGTTCAAGCCAAACTCTGGGATAGAAAAGCAAAGTTCTTTAAGATACTGCCAGAGGGCCAAGGCAAAACGCCGGCCGACGTTCGCGAAATTCAGGGCTATATACCCTGGTATTTCAATCTTCCTGACGATGGTTACGAAGAGGCCTGGCAGCAACTGATGGACTCGAAGGGATTCTATGCACCGTTCGGCCCCACGACCGCAGAGCAGCGTCACCCTCGGTTCACGATTTCTTACAAGGGACATGAATGCCAGTGGAATGGACCGAGCTGGCCCTTTGCGACAACCCAGACCCTCGTAGCGCTGGGCAACTTGCTTAATAACTACAAACAGGACACCATCAGCAAAAGTGACTACTTCGAAACGTTGAAAATTTATACGAAAAGTCACCGTCTGAAGCGAGAAGACGGGCGCGTTGTCTGCTGGATCGATGAGAACCTTAATCCTCATACAGGTGACTGGATTGCCCGGACGCGCCTCAAGACATGGAAAAACGGGACATGGGACAAAGGTAAAGGCGGCAAAGAACGCGGTAAGGATTATAATCACTCCGGCTATTGTGACCTGATAATTTCGGGCCTTGTCGGCCTGCGGCCGCGCCCGGATGATATCGTTGAGGTCAATCCGCTGGTCCCTGCTGATATGAGGGACTGGCTCTGCCTGGACAACATACTGTACCACGGCCGGATCATCACAATTGTATGGGATAAGACCAGCAGGAAATACAACAAGGGAAAAGGGCTGCGCGTGTTTTCAAACGGCAAGCAGATTGCACAATCGGATAACCTTGCCCAAGTGACAGGCCAATTGCCACTCGTTCGTTTCAAGAAGGACAAACAAACGAACGCAGATGGGGCTAAAGCCGGCTGGCGCAAGTACGAGAAGAATCCCGTTCTCGGCGGTAAGCTGGGCACATGCTTCGACGTATCAGTTTTACGTAAAGATAACACTTACCGTATGTATTTCTCCTGGCGGCCAAGAAAATCAATTGCTCTGGTCGAAAGCCCCGATGGAGTCCAATGGGGTAGACCCAGAGTAGTATTAGGGCCAAATCCGAAATCAGGCTGGGAGGATAGAGTCAACAGACCTGTTGTTGTCAGCCTCAAAGACAGATATCACATGTGGTACACGGGACAGACCAGCAGCCGATCATGGATCGGCTACGCGACGAGCGATGATGGAGTGACATGGAAGCGCATGGGCAATGAGCCGGTCTTATCGGCTAATGAGCCTTGGGAGAAGGTTGCGGTCATGTGCCCACATGTGACCTGGGATGAGCAAAAAGACGTGTTCCGGATGTGGTACTCGGGCGGTGAGCAGTACGAGCCAGATGCTATCGGTTATGCCACAAGTCCGGACGGTCTGCATTGGACCAAGTGGCCGGCCAACCCGATATTTGCTATGGACCCCCGCAATGAGTGGGAGCAGCACAAGGTCACTGCGTGTCAGGTGATTCGACAGGACGATTGGCATGTAATGGTCTACATTGGATTTCGAGACGTTCATACCGCACAAATTGGCATGGCACGCTCCCGTGACGGCCTGACTAACTGGCAGCGCCACCCCGAAAACCCGATCATCTCACCGGGCCTGCCAAACAATTGGGACGGGGATGCCTGTTATAAGCCTTTTGCTATCTATGAAAAAGAAAAGGACCGCTGGCTGCTGTGGTATAATGGGCGGCGAAAGCGCACCGAACAAATCGGGATGGCGATCCACAAAGGTAAAGACCTTGGATTCTGAGCACACAAATAGGCAAGGAATTGGTTGGCTCACTTTTGGAGAAAAAATGATGACCGAGAAGAAGTGTCAATCCGAGCGGAGTCTGGCCAGGCTGTTTACCGGACCGGTTGGCTTTGCATTGTTGTTGCTCGTGCCGGCACTGGCCGCGGGGCAGCAACTAAGGCTGGACGAACGGGCCGCGGCGCCTGGGGAATGGGGTTACCGCCCTGCCGACGGTGCGGTATCGCAGGTCA
>DAOWID010000051.1 GCA_030641115.1 Planctomycetota bacterium
AACAACTTACTGTTTAACAAGAAAAAATCAAAAAACGATTTTTTCTTGTCAAAGTATGCCTAACCTGCAATTTTGCAGAAGCCTTTCTGTCTGCCTTTGATCACATATCAGCTTGAATTTCCCATTTGCCTTCATGGACAGGGTACCTGCATACTTCGAAACCACATAATACCACAATACACCGTCCGATTCCAGTACATCTGATCGCTCCTACAGCCAGATGTCTCGGCGCAGAATTCGCATGCCACAATCTTGCTCAAACTCCAGCCTCTTGCCCATTTGTGGCACACGATGACCAGTCTGTATCTTCGCTGTAAACGCCGCCTTTGATCGTGATGTTCCTTCGGTCAAAGTGACTCTGCCGTTTCTTGTTTTTCGGGTTTGCGTACATCTGCCATCGGTCGGTATTTAGCCTGTTGCCCTCGAATTCATCGGAAAACGTCAGCTTTCACTTCGCACCGGCAGGCGGCCTACTACCATCCTGACTTGGAGCGGCTGCTGCACCGTTCGTACTATCGAGAACCAGTACCCAATCGTTGCCCGGCTCGGCTTTTCCGGGCGGATCGAACTGCTGCTTGGCTTTAGCTGTGTATGTACCCAGCCTCTGGAACTTGCCGGTTCGTGGATCGTACCACCGAGCTATGATTGTTCTGCCTTTTAGTCTGCTCATGTTGACCCTGAGGTTGCGGCCGTTGGTAGAATATACCCAGGCATAGCTTCGGTCGCTGCCGCGAGTCGCGCAGATGAAGTCCTTGTCCCGATCGGGCTCGCCTTGGTCACTGACAATCAGTGACTGGTCCGGCACACGAGAGGCTAACGGCTTGGATTCTATGAGCTTTCGCACCCATTGCAGATCCGTTCGCCCCTCGGAGCGCAGACCCTCTTCGTAGCTGCGCCAATTTCGAGTTCCCAGGTCCCAGATGCCTGTTGTACCGTTAATATGACCGCACGAGCCGGAGAAAAGACTCCAGTATGCCTGTAGACGCGTGTGCCAGCCGGTCTTGACCTCTTTTTCCTTGTGGCTCAAATCCCCTTCGTAAGCTGGCTCGTGGTCGATGCCGGGCTTGGGCGGCTTTTTGTGGTACTGCTTCTGCGCCATCGGAACGGTCACCTCATACGATCTCCAGCTCTGGAAGCCGTTGAAGTCGAGCCAGGGCTTGTTGTGGAAGTAGTCTGCGGAGCACTTCCTGCCGCACGTATGGTACGACATGAACGTGCTGCGGTAGTCGGCCTTGCCGTCGCGTTTGCTGATGCCGTTGACGCCATCGGCAATCCCCTCGGCTACATCGTCAACACGCTGCAGGTTCACCGTATCGGGATTCTGATCTGTTCCCGGGGACCAGATGATGTGCTGGTTGACGTCACGCGTAAACTTGCCAAGGGCGTTACCGAAATCGTACGCCTTTTGCGGTGTATCCAGCGGTTTCCAGACAGTCTTCGGCCGAAGCGGCCCACCCGCGCAAAGATAGACATATATGCCCCGCTTGCCTGCCTCGCGGATCACGAACTCATAGCGTCGCCAATACTTGTCGTTCAACTGCCAAGGATTACCGTTGCGGTAGGGATGGTCTCCAAAGACATTCTTGCCCTGTTTGTCGAATGCCGCCCACGTGGTCGTCTCGAACAGGCCAATGACGTTGAATCCGAGCTCTTTGGTGTTGTCGAGGTATGCCCGGACCTGTCCATCCTTGAAGCGTACCGCCAAGGGCCAGACCGTATCACCCAACAGGAATATGGGCTTCCCATCCCTTGTTATGAAGTGACCCGATGGATCAACGCCCAGATCCGTGGATTCGGCGAAACATAACGATGTTACAAGTAATAGTGCTATGCACAGTGATCTAATAGCCTTCATTTTATGCACACTCCTTAAGCCTTCGTTCTCCGCCTGCCAGCAATTCTAGGCCCATACTCGAATCAAGGTGATCCATAGAATACGAGGTTATCATAGGTCCGCTTGTCGGCACGTTTCTGTTGGTGCTGGGCCAACTGACCGTGGTACTCACAATGAAAGAATCGGCTGTCGAACATAGGAGGCGGCATCTCCTCACTTCTGCCCTCCAGGGCTGCCGCCAGATGCAACAACGCCAATGGGATTTCGTCGCCGGTTCTGGCGAATTCCCGTCCCGGCCGAGGAAACAGGCCTGTTTCTCTCTGTAGCTTCAATAGATTGTCTGCGACACGACAAGCCACCTGCAGCATTGAGCGGTCGCTCCGCCTATGGCGGACCCGGTGCAATTCAAGCAGAGCGTAAATCAAACGCCAATCCGCACGATCCGTATCTGAATTCAACACCCGGCCTTCTCCGCCGGGCGAGCCAACGTCGCCTATTCCCATAGACAGCCCCAGTTGACGAACCATCTTCCAGTGCACGTCGTCTTTGGAGAGACGATAGGCCATCGCGTAGCTCCACAGTAGGTGCCCGTCAGGATTTCGAGGGGCGAAAGACTTGGGCACGTAGTACCCCGTCTTGGCTTCTTGCCATTTCAAAGGAGTACCATCCGTCATCAAGGCGATGAACTGCCTCGTATCGGGATCATAACTTCGATTGGCATATATCTTCAGGTCCTCAAGGGCCCATGCGATGAATTCCCGTCCCACCTCCGCATATCTGCCTGCCGCTTCAAGCAACGCCTCGGCAGCCTGCATCTGGGCCAGAGGTATGTGGTGGTATCGGGAGGTCTGATGATACGAAGCGACAATCTTGGCTTCATTGATCGAAGGGTGAACGTGCCCCAAGGCATCCTGGGCCCGATCGTGTGTTCGATAACTAAGTTGCCCACCGCACAATCCGGTCTTGGGATGTTTTCCCTGCTGCCAGCGATAGGCCAGTCGGCGCGTCCATGTTAAAGCATCCTTGTTCTTGTCCAACACGGCCAACATGGTCCCGCTGTGCATCAATGGCGGGGTCACATTGGCAAAGGAGAGGTTGCCTCCCTTTGTCGGAAAAGGCACCTCGATGGCTGCGCCAAACTCGTGGTTCCATTTGGGTACTGCGTCCTTCTCCGCATTCGCGTGTCGGTTGTAGTCAAGACGGCTCCAATCAACGATATGTGTGGCCCAGATCGCTCCCATCAACTTGCGCGTGGATTCGGGATCTACATCCCACATAAATCGATAATAAGGTTGGTGTCCTTTCATCTCATGCGTACCAGCGTACTGGCCGACCGGACGCTCCTTTTCTAAGTCCCACGCCAGATGGCCACCCCAGTATAGAAGACCGTTCTTGGACTGAAGATGTCCCAGTACGTAACCGGTGGCATCCGCCGCTGCGTGGCGATACTTGGAGTCTCCCGTCAACTTAGTGAGACCATCGAGCATCCGCATCAGAGGCTGCTGGCTGGCAAAATTGCATAACACCCACGATTCGCCATCCTTCTTCCATATCACTGGCTCGAGGCTCTCGGCATGAAGACCGTCAACAAATAATGGTGTGTGCTTGGGGCCATAGGTATCTCTGCCATATTTGAGCACGTTATCTGCAAACTTCCGCACGGAGTCGAGGTACTTGCTGCTGTCGTTTGCATCTGGATTGTTTATGGCAAGGCAGACAGAGAACTGGCAGATCAACAATATGGTAAGCACGGCCTGATGTATGAATCTTCCTTTCATATTAGGACCTCCTGCATAAAACTGCGGCTTTCCGGCAGCATTTTGGTTAAGCAAGATTTACCATCATACATTATAAAGTCCGCGGGGAATTCCTGCAATTGTGACTAAACCTGACATACATGGAGCGTGCGCTCAAGTCCTTGATTTTCTTTCTTGGTATCCTACCGTTCGCTCTACGACGAAATTGAAATAAGGGCATTTGACCTAAGCTGGCATTTGTCCCGTCATTTTCGTTGTTTCTCCATTCTTTCGGCATATTTACCCTGTGAACGGTTACGCTTATAACTGCGTCTGGCCGATAACGGCCTAAAGCAGCAGAAGTCTCTAGCGTGCAAAAAAACTATTTTTCTCAATCAGGTGCTTGACAGGTTGTGAACATATGCTTATTAGGAAGGTTTTTGTTGAATATCGATGACTATAATGCCGTAGACGGGCCCAGAAAGCGTATTTCAAGTATGAAGCTTTGATATTATAAGATTGCGATGTTGTGGTGATTGTAACGGCCAGAATATTCTCTTGTGGCTGGCAATCGTCTCAGGAGGTGAAATTATGCCAAATTTGGCCACAAAAATAGGCGGAAAGAAATTCATGTGGGATAAAGGTGATTATTCCACCAAAGAAGAGGCTCTTGAGAAAATGGCCCAGTATGAGAAAAATGGTTTTGAAACAGAGTGCGTAGAAGAAAATGGCGAGTACCTCGTTTACACACGTAAGCTTGTAACTGAAATAGTATTAGAAGAAGGAGGCCAGATATTATGAAAGGGTCTGTACTTATAGTTGGAGCCGGTCCAGCAGGGATGCGCGCAAGTTTTGAACTTGTAAATCAGGGATTTAAAGTTATTCTGGTTGAAGAAAAGCCTACAATCGGCGGCAAGATGGCTCAAATCGACAAAATGTTTCCCTCTAATGAGTGCTCCACTTGTACGATACTTCCCAAGATGCTTGAACTTACCAGCAATCCAAATGTGACAATAGTCTCATTTGCAGATGTTGAAAGTATTGAAGGAGATCCGGGAGATTTCAAAGTTAAAGTCACCAAAAAACCGAGATATGTCGATCCTGCAAAATGTACAGCCTGCACAGACTGTTTCCCTGTTTGCCCTGTCGGAGGAATTCCGATGGAATTTAATTTTGGCAGGGGGGCTTCCAAAGCTATCTCATTTTATTCGCCGTTTCCACCAAGAAAGGCATTGATAAATCCTGAAAAATGTACTTATATCGTTGACGGAAAGTGTGGGGAAAAAGAAATGCCGCCATGCGTTGAGGCGTGCAAGCCGGGTGCGATTCTATTTGACCAGAAGCCACAGACAGTGGAATTTAATGTGGGAGCTGTCATACTTGCAGCAGGAATCAAAGAGGCCAACTCTGAGCACCTGGACAAATACGGCTATTCTAAATTCGCTAATATACTAACAGCGCTCGAATATGAGCGTTTGCTTTCCGGTCTGGGACCTACAGGTGGTGTCGTAAAGCGTGATGATGGGCAGGAACCCAAATCTGTTTGCTGGTATGTTCTTGATAATCATTCTTCTGTTGGCTTTATGACAGCAGTTACCCAATCTTTAGGGACTGTCGAGAGAAGGCCGGATGCCACCGTTAATATTCTTCATGGGAATCACGATCTTCAAAGAGAACCATACAACGATTTCTACATGAAGGCCAAGGAATCTAATATCAACTTTACTCAGACAGATAATATTACTGCTGTTAAGGAGAAAAACGGTAATTTTGAGATATCCTTCGATAACGAAAAGATTACAACAGAAATGGTTGTCCTTGTCCCGCCGCTTAGTCTTTCCGACAGTGCGATCAAGCTTGCAGAAAAGACAGGTCTTAAGATAGAACAATCGGGATTTTTCGGGGAGAAATCAGGAGATTCTCATCCGATCCGCACATCAAGGGAAGGTGTTTTCGTCTGCGGCAGCGCATTGGCACCAAAGGGGATAGATGATGCAATTATTCAAGCATGCTCTGCTGCTTCTCATGCAGCTTCCTTTCTTGCACCTGAAAGAGGCAAAGAAATGGTGGCCCCGCCTCAAAAAGACCTATTGCCTGTAAAACCTCAAGATGAACCAAAAATTTTGGTCGTGATATGTCAATGCGGTAAAAATATCGCTGGGCTTCTGGATATGGAAGAACTGGTAAAGTATACAGAATCATTGCCCAATGTGGAACATGTTGAGGTTACTCCTTTTGGATGTGATGGAGTAAAAATAAGGGAGCTTTTGAAAACAAAGAAGTTTAACAGGTTGGTGATGGGGGCCTGTTCTCCAAAAACACATGAAGATCTTTTCTCTCTTCACACAGAAATCGGAGGTTTGAACCGTTACCTCATGGAAATTGTGAACCTCCGCAACCATTGCACGTGGGTACATTCAAACGACAAGGAAAAGGCTACGGACAAAGCTAAAACATTAATGAGAATGGGAATAAAACGTACCGCGTTGCTTGAATCCTTGGATGATATTCACGTACCTGTGACACCCGCGTGCCTTGTGATTGGCGGTGAACCCAGCGGGATTGCCTGTGCATTAAAGCTTGCCGAGGCAAATCTTAATGTTTATCTGGTTGAGAAAGAAGATAGCCTTGAAAAAATTAAGAACAACGGTATCCAATTTGCCAAGAACCTTATTAGTGAATTGTCTCAGAGTGAAAAAGTAAAAATCTATACGGCATCTAAAGTTGGAAGAGTGGAAGGTTTTATAGGGAACTTCAAAGCAGAAATAGTCACACCGGACGGAACAGAAAATATAGATATCGGTTCTGTCGTCGTGGCAACAAAAGCGAAAATGACCGCGGACTCAGATGAGGGGGACTTTGAAAAGGATTTGCTTCTACAAAGAGATGAAAATAACTTCTTTGTTGCAATGCTTGGAATACTAAACCCGCTCGATTTTAATACTGAAGGCGTATTCAGATGCGGTTCTGCCAGAGAAGACATTGGAGCTTCTGATGCAATTATCGATGGTGAGGCTGCTGCATCTCGTGCAGCCGGCGTCATTTCAAAAAAAGAGCTTGTTAAGTCTCCTGCCATTTCGTTCGTCGTTGATGAATATTGTGATGGCTGTGCTTACTGTATAGATCCCTGTCCTTCCAATGCAATAACACTTATAGAATATATGATAGCCGACGGCAGTATAAAGAAGACAGTGGAGGTTAATGAGGCGGTGTGCAGAGGATGCGGAGTCTGTATGGCAACATGTCCAAAGAAGGGTATTTTCGTGAGACATTTTAAGCCTGAATATTTTGAGGAGATGATCAAAGCTGTTGTGGAGGTATAAGATGGGAAATGACTATGAGCCCACAATTATTGCTTTCTGCTGTAACAGGTGCTCTTATGCATCAGCAGATTCTGCGGGTACGGCACGAATACAATATCCATCCAATATTCATATAATCCGTGCAATGTGCAGCGGTATGGTGCATCCGAATTTCGTTATGGATGCCCTCACCAGTGGCTATGCTGATGGTGTTCTTATATGTGGATGTCATATTGGTGACTGTCACTACCAGGATGGTAACAAGACGGCAGAAAACAGAGCTGAAGCGATTGGACTTCTGCTCGAAGACTTTGGACTGGAAGAAGAGCGCTTCAGGCTTGAATGGGTATCTGCATCAGAAGGACCCAAGTTCGCAAAGATTGCAGAGGAAATGACCAAGACACTTAGAGAGCTGGGACCAAGTCCTTATAGAAGCGGATAGGTAAGCCCCTGTTTTGACCAGCCGACTCGTTAAGGTTTGATCCAATCAGGAACGGCAGCGTCACGAACAAGATGCAGGACGTTTCTAAGTCTCTGATTGTTTCATGGCCGTCTTTGAGACGGCTCCTACCTGTCAAACCAGCCCCATCGCCGGCGCGTTATGACTGGGAACTGGGATGGATTTGCCTTATTTCTGGGCTTTCATCGATCCCAGTGTCGCCTCACAAAAAGCCCTGCCAATCTTGGAAAAGGGTGATCACAATAACGAGGGCAGCTATGGCGAAGGTAAACCCTGATTTGTTGAAAAAGTAAAAGTATCTGAGCAGTTTGATGCAGCAGCTTGCATGAACTGCGGCGTATGTGTCTTGGTACGCCATATGTCCTATCGAGATAGGGCTCTTGCCCCGCAAGATTTTCCGGTATGCTTTGCTGGGTTTGGAAGAAAAGGTTCTTGAGAATACCCAAAACATATACTCGTGCCTACTTTGCAAAATGTGTGAGGCAAACTGTCCGGCTGAAGTTCACATAGCGGAAAACGTAAGACTCTTGCGGTACTACTTAAACAAAAATGTGTTCAAGCTTTAGGGGGACATACCGTGTCTTTGCCGACTGGTGATGGTATTGGGCTTATGATAGATAATCTGCGAATGCGAAAAAGTGTGTTTCCGATTGCTACCAGAAGTACCACCAAATGGGCTAAGGGGCTAGGGTCTGGCGAGACATCTATAACTGGGTTCGAGTTCACGGTTCGCTGCACGGCAGGACCCCGGCCATGGCATTGGGTCTGACCGAACACGTCTGGAGCGTTACAGAATATGTATGCCACCCAGTTCATATCAGTGACCTTCAGCTTCAGGACTGGCAAGAAATGCGTAAGAAAATCTCAGAATCGGCCTTAGAGGCCCGAGAACGTAAAGAGGTTTTACCAATATCGTGAGGTACTACGTTGGCATCGGCATCTATCACCTTAGCAATGTTGGGATGTGGGTGCGCAGAGTCGTTCAACAGCCGAATGCGTGACGAGCTTCTCGAGGGCGAGTTGTTCTTACATATCGATGAGACAAAATACGTTGTGGAGCGTTGGCGGATGGATTACAATCACTACCGGCCGCATAGCAGCCTGGGCTACATGACACCAGCAGGCTATGCCGAACTGTGTTGCCAAGCCGGCTGTATCAGGTCGCAGACGCCAGTGGCCGATGGAGTACGGAACTGTGGAATCCCCTCTTGAGCGCTGGACCAAGAAAAGGGGGCAGATCAATGAACATCGCAGTCATTCTTCAATGTTCTGTTTTTTGGATGTCTTCTTTATCAGGCCCGACACTGCATAAGTCCAGTATATGCAGGCAGAATGTTACAATAGCGATCTCGCCAAGTTATACCCGTATTGATTTCTTATGATTTCGCTTGACTGTGGGGCACTGTTCACAGTAACATGGGACGTCTATTCCACTGAATTGTAACCGTAGTCGCACGGCAGTGTGTCTATGCCGATGATGCGATTTCGCTCTTCTACTCCAAAGACATGAAAGGAATCCTGCAATGAAATCCACAATTAGGATTGCTGTGCCTGGCCTTTGTATGATTGCCATCCTGGCGTTCGCGCAGCCCTGCCGCGGGCAAGGACCACGTCAGGATGCGCCTGTGCCAACCGGGCGAGCGTCCGCACCACCAATGAGACAACGCGGCATTGTGACACACGTTCCCTCGCCCGCCGGCGGCGAAGAGGGAATTGCTGTCAGCATCATCCCACCGAAAAAGCCTCGCTACGAAGCCGGCGCACCGGTGGCAATCTCAGTGTCCGGTGGACACGGCGCCGGCAATGTGTCGAGTCGGATGAATGTCGCAGGATGTGGATTCGTTGAGATGGGTTTCGCATTTCCCAGCGGCGGCCAGGGAGAAGCGAAAAGCGGCGGCACCTATGATTACCGCGGTCCAAAGTCTATTGAGGCACTGCGCGACGTGATTCTGTTTGCCGTGGGCAAGACCGCCGACAACTAGGGCCGTGAAATCGAAGGTCTGACGGGGGAGATTCACGTGCTGACTTCCAATGTGGGCACCATCGGCCTAAGCCACGGCGGCAACGCCTGCGGCGCGGTGATGGGACTTTATGGCCAGGATTTCCCGGAACTGGCCTTTTACGTCTCGTGGGAAAGCCCCTATGGCGAAGGTGCGGTGGGTGAGGAATTGGGCTCGCCGCGCCGCGCGGGCGGCCGGGTCAATCCGGCCTACGACGCCGAGACGAGCCGGCTCGATTTGTCCAAATTGGCCTATGATCCTGATCTGCCGATGACCGGACGCGGCCGTACGCCGCAGCAGAGACGGGAATTGCCCTTTCGAGGAAGTCTGTTTTTTGATATGGACGGCGATGGACGCTACAACCCGGCAACGGACTTTCGACATCAGCCAGTAATGTACTACCGAGGCCAGGGCCCCAAGTTCTGGTACTCGGTCCGACTTCTGCGTGAAGCTGATCGGCGAAGCCTGTTCGGAGACTCAAGACCCAAGCATATCCCAACCGCGGAAGAAGCCGTCGAGTTCTGGCGATACCGTGATGCGACGGGGCTTGTTTCCGATGCGGTCCGCAAGATCCCCAATCTGGCCGTCATCATCGTGGCCAACGAAGACGACCACATGCAGGTCGCTCCCGACCATCCTCACATCCGCATCCAGGCGAATGCGTTTGAGAAGGCCGGAGCACGCTTTGTACGTGTAAATCCTGACCGCGCTTACGTCCAGTGGCTCATCGGGGAGAGTCGGCCCGGTCTGGTCGACAACAACGCAGGCACGTTGTACACGCCGAAGACCATTCGCGCGGCCCTCTGCCCCAACGAAGCGGCCCACCGAATCCTGCAAGTGGCTGCCATTTGCGAACTGGCCGACCGTGTTCAGGCGGACAACTTCGAGCCGAACTTGGATCGTGTGCTGTTTCCCGCCGCCCCAAAGCCCGCTGGGCCGCCCCCCCGCAGAAGGCCCCAGTCTCAGCGCGGCCCCCAATCCATCTTCCCACCCTCAACACAAGGAGACAAGAAATGAGAATGCTTAGCTCGACTTTTGCCATTTTTAGGTGAATGATGGATGGAAGAAACACCGGCGCAATAGACAGACTCCTGCCGACTCTTATTACTGTAAAAGGTAATATTGTCGGAAAGGAGTCGATTATGCTTTCTGTTCCATCGGCAGCACAGTCGCTTTTCATGAGTTTTTCTATAGCATTTACACCGCCAACCTTCCAGCGAATTCTTCGTGTGGCTATTGGAGCCATTCTTACAATGGGACGCCGAACTGTCACAGCAATATTGTGGACAACACGAGGCCTGATCACTGGGCATCCCAGCACGTACCACCGGATTTTCTCTCGTGCAGTTTGGTCGCTGTGGCCTTTGGGCAAAGTTCTGGCTGGAGCGATCCTCCATCAGATCTCACTCGATGAACCGGTTCTGGTCCCTATGGACGACACTACCGCTGAACACCGCGGCAAGTGTGTCTACGGCAAGGGCTGTCATCACGATGGCGTTCGTTCGGCTCATAACCACATGGTCTTTCGTTGGGGCCATCGTTGGGTCGCGTTGGCTATCTCCGTAAAGTTTCCTTTTACTTTGTGGCGTTGAGCCCTGCCTGTACTGGTCGCTTTCATGGTGATGCCAATCTTTATGCACCACCGCCGAAGCAAAGAAACAGGATGGGCTGGTCCCGCCGTGGGCCAGTTGAGCGAAGAGATGTACATCGCCCAGTTCGAAGGCGTCCTAAAGACCCCCTCGCAAGCCGAAAAATGGGCCAGCCAATGGCTGAAAAAGCACTCGAGGCACCAGTGATCTTTTCGGTTCATCCGGTCAATGCGTAGGTGCCGCGAACGATGGGGGCAGGTGGGGCCTTGAAATTGGGTTTGTTTGGATTTATTCTCCGGAGGTGTCCGGAGGCACTGATCTTCATAATGCCTTGTGATAAATAAGGTTGCGTTCATTTTGAGCTTTTTGGAGATTGGGTTTGTTTTGGGTTTGTTTTTTTGCAGCCTTCGGCGTAGTTCACTGTCATAATCCTTTGTTA
>DAOWID010000014.1 GCA_030641115.1 Planctomycetota bacterium
GAAAACACAGCATTAAAACTTAATGGCAAACCAGTTAAATTGCGCGGTGTGAATCATCACGACCTGTTACCTGAAACCGGCAGAACCCTATCACGGGGGCAGATTATTGATGACCTGGTTTTGATGCGGAACGCGAATATTAATTTCATCAGAACCTCTCATTATCCTCCCGACCGGCGAATGCTGGAACTATGCGATAGTATGGGCTTTTACATGATGTGCGAGGTGCCATTTGGAGGAGGCGACAGCCATTTGACTGATGTAACCTATGGCGATATCGAGGGTGGCTGGCCGGGCGAAGGCAATATCGATGCCGATCCGCTTTTTGTCCGGCCCGGGTATTGGGCTGATGCCAATGATCCGAGTATCGCTGTTGAGCCGAATGACCCGAATGCTGTTTGGATCATAGGTGATTATCACTTGAGCCAGAAGGCTGCGGGACAGGCAGTGGATAGTCCGTGCGTGGATGCAGGAAGCGATACAGCAGTTAACCTGGGGATGGATCAGTTTACGACCCGGACGGACAAGGTGGGTGACGAAGGTATCGTGGATATGGGTTATCACCACTGCGAAAATGTCGCAGATTTGAATGACGATGGCAAGGTTAACATGGCTGATCTCGCGATTCTCGCCTTTCAGTGGCAACAGGAGCCGAGCGTACCCTCAGCGGACATTGCGCCCACCGGCGGTGACGGCTCAGTAGATGACAGTGACCTTGGTTTGTTCGTGGATAACTGGCTTTGGGAGGCAGGGAGATCGGGCGTTCCTCGATGAAGCGAAGCAGGGTGGCATTAGAGCTTCGAGGTGGTGATGAGCCAGGCGGATCGATCGAGGCGGGGGATTACGTTTGACTTTTGTGTGAATTTCGTTATGCTAAGACATGATGACGGTAGCTGAGGCTTCTTTTATATTAGAGGGGCAGGCGGGTGAGTACCGCTGATAAGCCAAATTCGTCCGATGGAGATAGGGGCAAGGTTTTGCTGGTGGGGGATGTGCACAAGGCCTTTTTGGATGCCGACGCTATTACAAAGGGGCGCTGCGAAGTCTGCGCGAACATGGCCGATGCAATTGAGGCCGCGAGGAAGAACAGCTTTGCGGCAATCGGTGTTGTAATGGCTGGAACATCAGACAAACTAAGCTCGGCTTTGACAGCCTTGAGAGAGAGTAACCCGAACGCAAGAATCATTCTTCTGGCGCAGATGTATGAAGAGCCGATAGCGATACGGCTGGTTGGCTCAGACTCCAGCGGCGCCGGTGTGGCGGATGATTATTTGATTTGTCCGGTCGAGGCAGATAAGTTTTATGAATCCATTCAGCCCGCTCGTAGCTCCAGGCAGAGCAGGACTGCTTCATTTGGTGCTGTCGATGCGACGTTGGAAAGGAGAATACAGCATCTTGAAAAATTAGCTACGGAGGATGATCTTACGGGTTTGAAGAATAGAAGATATGTTTTGGAGTTTTCCAGGCAGATTTTGGAGCATGCCAGGAAAGAGAACGGGCGGGTGACACTGCTTATTTTCGACATCGACAACTTCAAGCATTACAACGATGTTTATGGTCATGCGGCGGGTGACAAGATATTGAAACAAGCCGCCATTCTAATGCGGCGCTGCTGCCGGGCACACGATGTTGTGGGCAGGTTTGGCGGCGATGAGTTTGCGGTCGTTTTCTGGGACGATCCGCACGGCAAAGCGGTTAGTCTGGAGACCGAGAGGCGCTCGGCGGCTGTTGACCATCCCAAAGAAGCGATCTTCATAGCGAGGCGATTCAGAAGAGAATTAGAGAAAGCGGAATTGCATCTATTGGGGCCGGCAGGTGAGGGGGTTCTGACAATAAGCGGCGGCCTGGCGAGCTTCCCTCGGGATGGTTCGACAGTAAAAGAACTCTTTCAGCAGGCAAATAAGGCACTTCTGGACGCGAAACGCAGCGGTAAGAACAGAATATACCTGGTCGGTAAGCCGCAAAGCGATATCGCTGATATTTAGGACTGGGTATCAATCACAATCGATTTGGTTGGGCCGAGCAGTTTGTAGCGTATTCCTCGCCAGCAGATTGTCCTGCCGAAGGCGGAAGAGATAATGAAAAACAGCAGCAGCAATGACCATATCCAGAATGCGAGGATGTCAGCGGCCATTGCAGGCTTCATTCTGGGGAGATCTTTTTTCAGCAATTTATAGATCATTCGCTGACGCATGATTGCCTGGCTCAACTGGCTTGCGAAGAATACGATAGGTACTGCAACGAAAAGAGGCAGGTTCTTGGCTCGAATCATCGCGGCGTAGACTGCCAGGCCGGGTGTTAGCCAAAGACCTAATACCGAACAAAAGGTACTGCACAACACAAACCACCATGCCCACGGTGCAGTTACGCGGGTAATTAGAAATTGTCTCCGGCCAAATTCAAAGAGCTGCCGCCATGTACTGGATTGGTAGGAAGGCGCCAGGCAGGCAGGGACGAAGGCTATTCTCATGCCGACCTTTTTGACGGCTCGGCTCAGCGACAAATCATCGCTGAAGGCTTTTGGCCAGATCTTGTCAAGATCTACGCGGCGAAAGACTTCCGCCCGGATGGCCATAGCCCCGCCCCAAGCTTGATTGAAAGGGCTGTGGCCGAGCAACTGGGCGACCTTGGCGTTCACCGCCGACAGAGCCAAGCTGGCCAGGTTGTTCCTTTTTGGTATGAACCAACGATAACCACTGGCGGCACCGTTTCTGGACTGTCGAAGAGGCCAGACTAAGTGACTTAGCCAGTCGCTGCGGACGCAGATATCAGAATCGGCAAAGGCAAGCACTTCGACATCATCGCTAATCCTCTCGTAGCAGTGCAGCAGATTGTGAATCTTTTGACTGCAGGATTGTGCTTGACCTGCGACTAACACCTGCACATCGTGAGCTTTTGAGGTTTTGCTTAGTTGGTCTTTTAATTTGCACAACTCGTCATACGCGGGATCTGTGGTATCGGCAACGACAAACCAGAGCGAATAATCTTCGTAGTCTTGGTTAAAAAGCGATGTGATATTTTTCTGAAAATTTGCGTCCAGGCCCTTACAGGGCACGATCAGAGCAGTCCGCGGCCGATACGATGCACGCCTTTTTTTGTACTTGGCCAGTGCAAAGCGGTAGTTGCGACGGGCCAGAACCAAAAAGAGTCCCTGGAGTGAGATTGCTGCTATGGCTATATAGTAATACCAATCCATCATAAGAAATTCAAAATGCAAAGTGTAAAACTAAAATGTAAAAGGTTAAATGCAATAACTCGTTGAGTGGTTATCGCTGTCCAGTTGCTGATTGACTATTCGCTTTTTTCTGTTCAACTCTCGATTGTAAGTTTTGCTTTTCGGTTTTGCGTTTTTCGCTTTGCGCTTTGAGTTTTCAGGGTATAGACGCCAACGGCACCATCAGGTCTGTCAGCTCTTCGATGGTGTAATATTTTGCCAGGTCAATAGAGAGCAAGCAGCCGTGATTGTGGTCAGAGGCAATAATTATAAGATTTCTGCCGGCTTGACACCAACCTTGTTGCTGCGGTTGGTGGCCGAGGATAAAAATGTCGACGTCAAAGAGTTTGGCCATTTTGTCAAGCAGGGCTTGACTGTGTTTTCTGCCCCAGGTCAACAGGTAAGCTGAGCCTGGTTTTTCGCAATCGTTGATTTTCAGTTGCCTATCAAGAAATTGTCGGTCAAATTTGTCGACGAGACGGTCACTGGGCAGCGAATGCGACAGCCATATCCTATTATCACATCTGACTGCTAACGGCTGCGAAAATAGAAACTGTTTTATGGCTAATACGATATCGTCGCGGGCTTGCTGGAATTCTCGCTCCAGGGCCAGACGCATTGCACGATTCATTTCCTTGCCGTTTTTCATCACTTCGGTGTTATTGATGAAAGTGGTGTCATGGTTACCCATGATAATGTGGACACGGTCGGGGAAGCTTAACTTGTAGCGGACAGCGTCAAACAGCAATTTATAAGATAAGCAACCTCCTTTAGAATCTTGCGGGCCTCCGTGTATGATTTCCTGCAGGATGACGTGCCTTTGTGGATTGCTGGCCAAATCGGCAAACGCAATTATTCTTTCAAAATTTCGCCGGTGTCCGTGAATGTCACCGCCTACAATTAGTGAGCCGGCAGCGGGCAGGTGAATTAGATTGCCACGTCGAAACTTATCTGCGTTATTTGCCTGGCCCCCTTTGTTCAACAGGTCAATTATTGTTTGAGGCATCTTTGTTCGTCTTTATCTTGTCGACAAATATACTGTGTATCATCAGGTCAAGCCTCGATACAACCGTCATCATATTGCGGGGACGCTGTGCAGGATCGTCTTTTACACAATCCATCACAAGTCTTGAGACTCCTACGGGTATTCGTTTCTTTAGCTCGTGCGGTGCCGGACACGTTTGCCGTAAGACGAGGCTAAGGCCGGGCTTCTTCTTGGGTATCAAGGTCGGGACGTTTTTCCCGGTAAGAGCCCAATACATTGTTGCACCGAGATTGAAGATGTCGGTTTTTGGGCCGAGCGGTCTGCGCCTGACCTGCTCGGGCGCAATATAGTCAGGCGTGCCCTGGATGCGCGGCTTGGTTGTTCCGATTTTGCAGCTCTGTCCAAGGTCTATGATTTTTATCGAGCCGGATTTGCTCAGAAGAATGTTGTTTGGCTTTATGTCGCAGTGAAGATATCCCTGCTGGTGCATGGCATTGAGACCGTTGGCGACCATCCTGAATACGAGCAGCACATCGCCCAAACTCAAAGTAGGGCTGTCTTCGAGAGTCTTGCCTCTGAAGTATTCCATAGATAACAGTAGCTCTTTCACTTTAAGCATACTACGGATTTTCTTTAGTTTGTAACATTTACGGACGTAGGGATGGTCTATCCGCTTGGCCACTTTGTATTCGGTTTCCGTTTGCTCGAAGACCCTTGAATCTTGCGGCCTTTCAAATATGACTCGTTTCAGAGCGACTTTGCGCTCGTCCAGCTCATCGGTTGCCAGATAGATTGTGCTGCGAGCGCCGGTTCCGATGCGTCTTATTATGGTGAAGCCCCCGACGTTAAGTATATCTTTAGCCATATCAGCGAGAACGACCTAAGAATCCCCGATATTGCGCTACTCGTTCATAAGATGCGCCAAGTCGAATTCTTGTTCCTCTAATTTTGCATTTCAGCGTCAGAGCTGCTATGATGCATAAGAAGCCGTTTTGTATAAAACTACAGCCTAACCCAGTCAGACTCAATAAATACGATAAGTTACAATACAATACGTCAAGTGTCCAGTGCTCGGGCGATTTTTGGTATTATCGGCAGAAACAGACGAAGCTTGACAAAGTTGTTGAAATTTGGTTGATATTCAGGGATAATTCAGACGAAAGTAGCACGGGCAGTCCGCCGAAGGCGGATTAACCGTTAGGTTGTAGGTTGGAAGCATACTGAACTGGTAGTGTGTTAAATTCGAAGTTGTGGGTAAGAACCCCACGTGAAACGTGGGGCTAAATATTTAGCCTGCGGTTTTACCGCAGGTTCTGAACCATCAAATCAATATTGACAGACTACTAGAAGGAGATTTCGATGAATACCGCCAAGTGGTTTAGGAGCAAGTCCATTTTCGTATTTGTGATTGCTGGAGGGATCATTTTGAGATTCTTGGCAATTCCCACTCTGGCAGTTGAATCCACGGAACCGAACGGCACGGTGTGGCTGTCTTCGCTCAACCTGAGCAAGATGACGTCCGGCTGGGGTAAGGCGGAGATTGACAAAGCCGTTCAGGGCCAGCCAATGTCGATTGCAGGTCAGAAGTTCGAGAGGGGTGTTGGGACCCATGCCAAGAGCGTGATGTATATTGACCTTAAGGGTGGCTCGACGAAGTTCACAGCCTATGTTGGGGTCGACGATGAAGTGCGTGGTCAGGTAGGCAGTGTAGAATTTCGCGTGTACGGTGACGGCGAGCTGTTATGGAAGAGCGGCGTAATGAAAGCGGGGGAAGCTGCCAAAAAAGTGAACGTGGATGCCAGCGGTATCAAGACTCTGATACTACTTGTTGATTCTGCGGGTGACGGTATCAGCTATGACCACGCGAACTGGGCTGAGGCGAAGTTCGAGGTTGCCGGCGATAAGCCCGAGGCGATCGATCCTCCGGTTGAGGAGGCGGTTATTATGACACCGAAGTCCTCACCAAAGCCACGTATCAATGGTGCCAAGGTATTCGGGGTTAGGCCCGGCTCGCCGTTTCTGTTTACAATTGCCGCGACGGGTGACCGGCCCATGGAATTCTCTGCGGAAGGGCTGCCGGAGGGCTTAAGGCTGGATGCAAAGACCGGGCGGATTACCGGGTCGGTGGCAAAAAGGGGCAAATATATCGTGACATTGAAAGCGCGAAACGCACTGGGCGAAGCGGAGCGTGAGTTCCGCATTATCGTGGGCGATAAGCTGGCCCTGACACCACCGATGGGCTGGAATAGCTGGTACTGCTTCTTCACCGGCATTACGGATGAAATGATACGCGCGGCTGCCGATGCGATGGTCAGCACGGGCATGATTAACCATGGGTATACCTACGTGAACCTCGACGACGGCTGGATGGTCAAACCAGGCTCGAAGGACCCCGTGCTGGGAGGAGAACCGCGAGACGCCGCCGGCATGATAAACGCCAACAAGAATTTCCCCGACATGAAGGCGCTGACGGACTACATCCACAGCAAGGGACTTAAAGTGGGACTCTATACCTCCCCCGGGCCGTTGACGTGCGCGGGGTACACAGGCAGCTATCAGCATGAAGAGCAAGACGCTCGACGATTTGCCGAGTGGGGATTTGATTTTCTAAAATATGATTGGTGCTCGTATGGCAGGATCGCGAAAGACCGCAGCCGGGAAGAACTCAAGAAACCCTACTTAGTAATGAAGGCAGCTCTCGATAAACAGGACCGCGACTTCATCTATAACCTGTGCCAGTACGGCATGGGGCAAGTATGGGAGTGGGGAGCGGAAGTTGGCGGGCATTGCTGGCGGACTACGGGCGACTTAGGGATCGCCACGAGTCTCTACGACAATGTGACCAGATATGGATTCCTTCATGACGGCAAGCAACAATGGGCTGGGCCGGGGCACTGGAACGACCCGGATTACCTGCTGATCGGCTGGATCGGCTGGAAAGGGGCTTTGAGGCCTACGTCTTTGACGCCAAACGAGCAGTACACGCATGTGTCGCTTTGGTGTCTGCTGGCTGCGCCGCTGATTTTCAGCGGTGATATGACCAAGCTTGATGAGTTCACCTTGAGCCTGCTGACCAACGATGAAGTGATTGAGGTCGATCAGGACCCACTTGGCCGACAGGCTAACCGGGTCGCTCTGGCGGGAGACAGCCACGTGTGGGCCAAAGATATGGAGGACGGCTCGAAAGCGGTAGGATTGTTCAATACCGGCGAAATCGAGACCAAGGTCGTGGCCCGCTGGTCGGATCTGGGGATCAAGGGCAGACAACGAGTGCGCGACCTTTGGCGGCAAAAAGATTTGGGCACTTTTGAGGACCAGTTTGAGGCAAAGGTACCGCGTCATGGTGCGGTGCTTGTCCAGCTATTTCCAGTGCGGTAATTGCGTCACGTTGGGAGTATACTTGATGAAGTGAAATAGCCATACTGCTCGAAACATGGAAGGCAATTGGAATATGGACAGAGATCAACTGGAAGCGGGGATATTGGCCCGCGGGAGAGAGTTGTTTGCCATCGCTGGTGGTGAGAAACCCTCGGTATTTAATAAGGACTGGTGGACCGGCAAGGTGATGGACTGGAGTATGAGCCACCAGGATTTCAAGGTGCAGCTTTTCCGCTTTATCGACGTGCTTCCTTACTTAACGACCGAGGAAATGCTCCACCGCCACATCCGGGAGTACTTCTCGGAGGGTGAGAACATACCGGCGGTGCTCAGATTAGGAGCAAGGAGTGCCGGCGTCGGCGGCCGTCTGGGTATGAAGATACTGGGCAAGACTATCCGAAAAAATCTCGAGAGCATGGCGCTTCAGTTCATAATCGGTAACACCATACCCAAGACTGTCAAGAATGTGAAAAAGCTCCGGAAGGAGGGCTTTGCTTTCACTTTGGACATTCTCGGCGAGGCCACGGTCAGTGAGAAAGAAGCAGATCTATATGCCGAAAGTTATATGCGCCTGCTCGAAGGGCTCGAGCAAGCCCAG
Organism: Planctomycetota bacterium; assembly: GCA_030641115.1. Classification (GTDB taxonomy): domain Bacteria; phylum Planctomycetota; class Phycisphaerae; order Sedimentisphaerales; family Anaerobacaceae; genus DAOWID01. The sequence goes on from DAOWID010000014.1 coordinate 8,176, forward strand.
TCGGATTGGCCGGCCTTGGGGACAAATGATTTCAACCTTGACTGGGGCCATGCGCCGCGGATCAACATCTCGGTCAAGCCATCGGCATTGTACTCACAGGCCAACCCTGCGGACTTCGAGGGCACAGTGGGACACATTTTGGATCGGCTCGGACCTATCTACCGTAAGGTAGTCCAGTTGGGCGGCTTTTTGTGCATTGACACAGAGATGAGAAGGTACAAGGAGATCATTTTCGAGCTATACCGCCGCCTGCGAAGTGACTCCGAATTCAGGGATTACCCACACCTCGGGCTGGCAATGCAGGTCTACCTTAAAAACAGTGACCAGGATATTGACCGTATGATCGGGTGGGCACGGGAAGAGAGTCTGCCTGTTTCCATTCGTTTGGTCAAGGGTGCCTACTGGGACTATGAGATTGTCCTGGCCCGACAGAGCGGTTGGCCTATCCCGGTCCACACCGTCAAAGCGGAAACTGACGCTGCATTTGAACGGTCCGCGGAGAAGATTCTCCGCAATCATGATATCTGCCATCTTGCCTGCGCTTCGCACAACGTGCGCTCTATATGTTCCGTGCTGGAAATGGCTCGCGCCCTGGATGTGCCGGACGAGCGTTACGAGCTCCAAGTTCTCTACGGGATGGCTGAACCGTTCCGCAAGGCGCTTTTGAAAATGACCGGCCGAGTTCGGCTGTATTGTCCGCAGGGGGAGCTGCTACCCGGCATGGCTTACCTGATACGAAGGCTCCTGGAAAACACGTCCAACGAGTCGTTCCTGCGTCAGACTTTTGTGGAAGGGCGTGAACTGGAGCAGCTCCTGCAGGCGCCACAGGTCTTCTCTATCGGCAATGCGACCGAAGCCACAAAAGAACACGTTGGCCGATCTGATTCAATATCCGGACTGGGCCTTTTCACCAACGAACCCTTCGCGAACTTTTCTCTGGCAGAGGTAAGAGACGCTTTCACAGCCGCCATTAGTGATGTCAGGGCAAAACTGGGAAAAACCTACCCGCTTTTCATCGGCGGCAAAGAAGTGACCACAAAGAGCCTGTTGGATTCGGTAAACCCTGCTCGGCCAAGCGAGGTTATTGGCCGTGTCTGCCAGGCCGGCACACAGGAGGTAGATGATGCCATCAGCGCCGCGCACGATGCGTTCCAGAGATGGCGTGACACTCCCGGTTGCGAACGGGCCGCGTACCTCGTCAAGGCGGCAGAGGTCGCACGGAAGCGAATATACGAGCTGGCGGCGTGGCAAATCCTCGAAGCGGGCAAGCAATGGAAACAGGCCTATAACGATGTGAGTGAGGGGATTGACTTTTTGGAGTATTACGCCCGTGAGATGGTTCGTCTGGGTAAGCCCCGATATATGGGTCGTGTCCCAGGTGAGGTAAATGAATACTTCTATCAGCCTAAGGGTGTGGCGGCGGTAATCGCGCCGTGGAATTTCCCTTTCGCGATTAGTTGTGGCATGTGTGCTGCGGCGATTGTTGCCGGTAACTGCGTTATATACAAACCTTCCAATCAGACGCCGATTGTCGGGCACACATTGCTGGAAGTTTTTCGGGACGCGGGTCTTCCGGAAGGTGTTTTCCATTACGCTGCCGGACCTGGAGCGGTGATAGGCGATTATCTCGTGGACCACCCGCGGGTCAGTCTCATCGCTTTTACAGGGTCGATGGAAGTTGGACTACGAATTATAGAGCGGGCAGGCCATACACCTGAAAATCATCCTTCAGTAAAGAAAGTCGTTGTGGAGATGGGCGGCAAGAATGCCATCATTATTGACGATGACGCGGACCTCGATGTGGCGGTTCCCCATGTGATTGATTCGGCGTTTGCCTATCAGGGCCAAAAGTGCTCGGCCTGCTCCCGCGTGATTGTGCTCGATACAATATATGACCGTTTCGTGGAGCGTTTGGTTGAGGCCGCTCGTTCGGTAAGAATCGGTCCGGCGGAAGATCCAGCGAATTTCATGGGACCGGTTATCGATCAGGCCGCCCAGAAAAACATCCTACAATACATCGAGCTTGCCAAAGAGGAGGGCACTATCGCGGCACTCGTCACTCGTGACTCGTCACTCGTGACTCGTCGGGCGAGGAACGAAGGACGAAGCACGACGGACGAAGGCTGCTATGTCCCTATCACCATTGTTGAAGGTATTACTCCGGAACACCGCTTGGCCCAGGAAGAAATCTTTGGGCCGGTATTGGCCGTAATGCGGGCGCAAGATTTCGATCAGGCAATTGAATGGGCCAACTCGACTCGATTTGCCCTGACGGGCGGTGTCTTTAGCCGAAGCCCCGCACATTTGGAATCCGCTCGGCGCGGACCTAAGGAATTCCGCGTGGGCAATCTTTACTTCAACCGAGGCTGTACCGGCGCCATAGTAGAAAGGCAGCCCTTCGGCGGTTTTAAGATGTCAGGGGTCGGCTCCAAGGCCGGCGGGCCGGACTACCTGCTGCAGTTTATGGATCCTCGAACCGTCACTGAAAATACGATGCGCCGCGGCTTCGTCCCTATCCGCAGCGAAGATAAATGGATTTAGTCCGCCGCAGGCGGATGCCCCGGAAGGGGCACTACGTGCACGCACAAGGCTGAGAGCAGTTCGGCTCTGAGCTCACTGCCAAAGGGCTACAGGAGACAATCTTATGCACAACAAGGCGATGAACAGGCGGGCGTTTCTCAAAGCGGCTGCGTCGATGGTGGCCATGCCGTATGTGATTACAACCTCGGCGCTGGGTGCCGGTGGCAAGCTGCCGGCGAGTGAGCGCTTGGTGATGGGGTGCATCGGGATGGGAGGCCAGGGCACCGCCGGGATGGGCTGGCGAAGCGCCGGTCCGGAGGTACCGAATACTAATTGGGTTCCCAAGGGGGGATTCATGGCCCGTGGTGTGCATGTGGTGGCCGTCTGCGACGTGAACAAGAACAATCTCAAACGGGCGAAGCTCGTTGTCGATCAGGAATACGGCAATAA
>DAOWID010000471.1 GCA_030641115.1 Planctomycetota bacterium
CCGATGCTCAACGACACCGCAAAATATACGCCGACTACTATTAAGACTGTCGGATCCATGTACCTGCAACCCCTACTTCGATCTTTCGAGCCATATTGAACTTTGCTTTATTAAAGAAACATTGGGTGGCACCCTCAAACTTGTTTGGGGGTGGCTAAAAGCCCTTATTTGCGCTATCTCGTTTTCACAATAGTCTCATCAATTTTGCAAAGATCAATAATAAGCCGCTGACTGTCTTGAGCCCTCATTTCTCCGAATCTGCGATAATATCGAGTTCCGCTATAGAGGCGAATATCTGCCCATCAAATCCGGAAAGTGCTACAAAACGCACAAAGCGGCCCTTCGCTGATCTCTTGAACAGGACCTTTTTCTCGGTGCTGTCTTTCTTGAAATTTCCGCTGGCCACTGGTTGGCCCCAGTCCTTCCCGTCCGAACTCACGTACACTTGGTATTGGGCAATCCAGCCGTTCGACATGTCTTGTCGGGGGAGATACGTCAATCCCTTGACCTGAATCGGCTCTTGCAGCTCGATCTGAATCTCGTGCGGATAGCCCGGAGCGCCTCCACCCCACGGAGTATGCCAGATGGTGCTTGGGTCACCGTCGATGGCATTGCGACCCTCATAACCCGCTGCTTCACTGTCAACCTGCACAGCTTTCGCACGCCTCAGCAAAGGAGGCTCCTTTAGCAAGCTGCGGACCAGCTTAGTGCCCACCGCAAGTCGCGGCGCAAAAGCACTGCTGTCCATGTAGTTGAGCAGGCTATAAAGCATTTGCCGCGCTACCGGACGTTCGTCGAGGTTGCTGCGCAGGTCGATACTGCAAACAAGCAGCTTACCCCTGCCAACTCTGGCTTCAAAGATAAGGCCGAGTTTTCGGTTGCTGTTCCAGTCATCAATCACCTGTACAATCGGTCGAAACTCCGGCTCGAACTCGTCGAGGACCATGAACTTGGATTTTGTCACCAGGTCCCACCACTGCCAGTTGCTGTGAAATTCGGTGGGGAAATCTGCCAGAGCAGGATGCTTCGGATCGCAAAGGATTCCCAAAGTATGCGGCGGCTGCCTTCGAGTCCAGGCCGTATTCCAGAATATCGTCGAGAAACCCGCAGGGATGTCACTATCTACAGAATCCAGAGGCGGCATGACCAAGACCTTTTTACCGGCCTTTAGAGCGTCCGACACATCCTTGTCCAGACTCTCCGCAATAACCACATCCTTCGGCCGTTCAGTATCAACTTTGCTCGGATAGACCCAAATATCCCAGCCGTTTGCATAGGGTGTTCCATCCAGGCGAACAGTCACCGAAAGATTAGCTGGAGCAGTCACATCTGCAAGTGGGACCTCGATCTTGCCCATTATCATGCCGTTGCCAATCGGCACAGTCAGCGAAGGTAGTTCTCCCGCGGCAAGTTGTTTACCGTCGGCATATTTAATAGACCACTCCGCCGTTGCGTCTTCAATAGGACCCGGTCCGAAATGAGCGATTTCAACGTCGGCACTGAACGTCTCACTGCGCGTCCACGTGCGTTTTTCCATCCGCAGAAGGGGCACAGTCTCGCTGCAGAACCGATGATGCTCCTCCGGCTCGATATAACCCTTGGAATCCCAGAATGGATCCAGAATACCCACGAGAGCCGTTCCCTGTCCGGGGAAATCGTGAATATCAAGAAGCTGGAATCCCCCAAATCCGGGCGTCCGCATGGCAGTCTCGATCTCTTCCTTGTACAACTTCGCCTGCAATTTTCCCGAGGCCATCAGGAAGTCTTCTGCCTGATCGAGCATGTGGTGCCGGGCCAGCGAGTCACGAAAGATCTCGAAATTGTACGCACGCAGAACACCCTTGTACTTTTCAATCTCTTTGAGATTCGGATACACACACCACTGGCCAATTTCGTGGCTGACGAGCGGAACATCGTATTTCTCGACAAAGGCCCAGTAGTCGGTCATCGTCTCGGGCCTGGCCGCATTAAACCGGCTCTTTGTGCCCGCTCCCCAAAGGTGACCCCGCGGGTGATAATCACTATGATACTGGCTTTCAGGAATGATAGGCCACCCCGCGGCACTGGTGTACAGACGCCGAGAGTCCTTTTCCTTCCAGTAGTTCACCAAGTCACCGAGAAATCTTTTTTGGTTCCGACCTCCCGGTTCGTTACCGTACGCAAGCATGCAAAAAGACGGGTGATTGCCGTAGGTCTTTAGAATGCGGTCGCCCTCGGCATAGACGAACTTATCAATCGGCTTGCCATCTCCCACCGTCGACCATGTCGCGCATTCGGGCTGGAGCATGAATCCCATTTGGTCAGCCGCCTCGAACGCTGCCTCCGGCGGACACCAGGAATGAAAACGCATATGATTGAGACCATGCGCCTTGGCAATGCGAAATATCCGCAGCCAGCCATCAACACTCATGTCCGGATAGCCGGTAAGCGGGAAGATGCAACACTCTAACGTGCCGCGCAGAAAGGTGAGACGATCGTTAATGGTGAACTGCGTGCCTTTTGTCCGGAATTCGCGCATCCCGAACGTGGCTATCTTCTGATCACAGAATGTCTGACCGTCACCAGCGGCCTCAAGTGAGACAGTAAGCTTGTACATTGCCGGAGAGAACTCATCCCACAACAATGTATCTGGGCCCATGCGATAGCTCACTTCAACGGTAATCTCGGGCTTTACGGCGGTGAAGTCAATGCTGCTCGGCGCAACGACGTGCTTGTGCTTGGTGTTCCAACTGCGGGCACTGAGCGTGAGCGTTGCCTTGGCATCCTGGCCTATAGCATTGCCGATGGTGGCACGGACTTTTGCGATTTTTTTCTTCACATCCGGATAGACCTGAACGTCGCTTACCCATATCCGGTCGGTCGCCTGCAGTTCGATGCGGCCAATTATACCATTCCAATTTGTCTGGGTGTGATCACTGACTGAGTGCGCGTTTATTCCAACGTTGTATTTGACTGAGTTGTCGACGCAAATGGTCAGCACGTGCCTGCCGGGCCTCAGCAGCTTGCTAATGTCGTACTCGTGCGGCGTACACAAGCTATCCCGCATACCGGCTGCAACACCATCCACCCAGACTCTTGTCTCCCAGTGGCAGCGTTCCAAAAACAAAATGATCCGCTTGTTCTGCCAATCCCTGGGAACTTGAACTTCCTTCTGATACCAAGCAGGCCCGACGTAGTGTTTCAGAGGCGTCAGCCAGAATGGAAGTTTTGCGGAGCCTGCCTGTCTGTACTTTTCATACTTGGCGTCACTAAACCACGACTGATCTACAATGTGGCCGGTCCATTTCGTATCGACCGAAACATTGTCACCATAGCCATTCTCAACGGTCGAGCCGGGCAGCTTGACACGATCAGGCAGTTTCGTCTCGTACCACTTCTGGTCCTGGCCAACGTTCTGCGGATCCAGTCGAAAGAGCCAGGAACCTGCCAGCGAGATAACCTTTCGCTCTTGACCCGGACGGGCTGCTGAGTTAGCGTACCAGTCCGCTGCACTTTGGCAGCAAGTGAACGTCACCGCTACGAAACATGCGATTATCATCGCGCCTATTCCAAAGACCGTATTTCTCATTTGGCCCCTTTCGACAAAA
>DAOWID010000243.1 GCA_030641115.1 Planctomycetota bacterium
AATTGGATTTTTGCCACGATTTGGCTCCAAGCAACAAATGCCTACCGAACAGGATACTCTGTAATCTTGCTACAGTCTCGAAAAAATTGTACATTATACTGACTGGAAGGGCCTGGATTGCTGCTTTCGCAGGAATGACAAGGTCAGGTAATCGGCAATCAATCAATAGAATTGGTATGAGATTCTTCGCGGAGCCTGTCCTCGAGCGAAGCGAAGGGCTCAGAATGACATGCGTCATTTGAGTTGTGACAGACCACTACGCACATATCGCCCGTTACCGGTCTTGCAGATACTGCTGCCATTCGTAGATTGACGGCGCGCTTGGGCGTGGTTTCGGGCCGTCACCGAGGGCAAAGGCTTTGTTGTTTTTGAGAACGCTGCGTTTGCCTGCGCCGGTGAGGAACCGGCCATTGCCGCCATACAGTTTATTGTCAATGAGCTCGATCCCTATGCAATCGGACGTGGCTAATGACACCATGGGTGACTTTCCGTCCTTGAGGACAAATACATTGCCTTTGACGATGTGGTCGAAGCTTGCGGTTTTCGCAAAGATGCCTGGGCCACGGTCTACAATGAAACGGCTGTAGAGGATGAGCCAGTTTTCGTTCATGCCGCCCATCCAAACGCCTGCTCTCGGCGAGCTGACGTCACAGTTGTATACTACGTTTCGTGGGCCGTTTGGTCCGTGTGCCGTGTCCTCCGGTGGGGACGCCCACATTCCATAGCCGTAGCCGCCATGACCCCGGACAGATTCGATTATGCACTGTTCGATAAGGTTTTCATTTGTCCAGCCTGAATGCCATTGGCCGTCACTCTCATGGAAGATGCCCTTGCGGATTACGCAGCCGCTTGCAGCCCATTGGAAAAGCGGGGCGTGGCGCATCTTGAACGTCTCCACGTTTTCCATGAGACAATCCCAGCAATGATCCCATCCGGTATATGCTGTCCCGCCGCCGCCCTTGAACCACGCATCATCAAATACACAATCGCGGATTTCGCACCATTTGGCCATCGAGCCATATACGGGAAAGCGTCCGCACTTTTTCACGGTGACATCCTTCGCCCAGCAGTTCCAGCCGTGATAAAAGACCACGCCGCTGAGCCAAAGATTCTCCATTTGTTCGAGATAGAGGGCCTCAATTCCACAGCGCCGGATTGGAATGACCTTTTGTACGTAAGAGCCGTCGATAACGGGAAACTCAATTCGGAGCGGTTGATTGATGGAGATAGTGCTGCCTTTGATTTTGGTTATGATTACTTCATACCGACGATACATTCCCCATTTGCAGGCGTTCTTGGTGAGCTTTTTCCAGCGGTCGGTTGCAGGTCCATCGATCAGGATGCAGTCGCCCGCCTTAAGTCCCTTGGTAGTCTTCAACTGTATCTTCATGTCGCCGCGCTTGCCATCCCTTGTGAGTCTGAGCTTGCTGCCGACCGTGCCTTTGCCTGCGAAGGTAATGACGGCCCGCGAGTCTGCGACGGGTCTGGTATCATTGAAGGTTGAATCAAGGATGATAGGAATTTCTGCTGTGTGTTTTGAGCCGTCCTTGTATTCGGCGACACCTTTTAGTGTGTGTCGGCCATTCGGCAGTTTGCCAATAGCATCGCGGCCGAATCTGGCAAAGGCGAACGAGTTTCCCGAGTGTTTGCCTCTGGTCCATCTGCCGATTATTTTGTCGTCGACCGTCATCGTCATTTTCATCAAGCCGGCAGGCTGACAGTGCATTTCAAGCCGAGTGTTCCTGCCAACCCGGCTCCCTGGGGAGGGACTATAAAAAGCCACACCGCTCTTGGCAATTGAATACCGGAAGATCAAACGGGTCTTTGTGGGGCCTTTGCCTCGAATGACGACATTGTCGTGACGCACCGTCACAGGACGGTCGAGGTAGTACGTGCCTTCGCCCAGTAATACCGCCCCACCGCCCATTTTGCCTGCGGCGTCACACGCCTTTGCCAAAGCTGCAGCATCGTCGATGTTATCGTTCGCTTTGGCACCGAAGTCCCCGATTGACACCACGGCTTTGACCTTTGGAATTCCGCCCTGCACGCCACATTGTGTCCAGTTCGGGTAGACTAATCCGTCTGGGCCGATCACATCAGCGGGTGTCAGCCGGTTTTTTTCATCCGGCTTGATTTTGTACTGCCTTGGCCAAGGAGTCAGGTTTTTCGCTTCGGACTCGGGATCGGCTCCGGCCGGATGGGCGAATGTCGCCAGGAGCAGCGGCAAGATGATAAAGCTGGCCAGATGCGATAAAGGGCGTCTCGTTACGGGCTTGCGGAACGACATCATGAGCACTCCAAAGAACAGAACCTGCATTACTCTGCATACAATATCTTGCTCGTAGATGAGTTCTGCAAAATTGCAGGTTAGGCATATATTATTTAAGTCCGCCGTCGGCGGATTGATTTTCTTAAATAATCGCTTAACTATTTGCTAAAGAACAACTTACTGTTTAACAAGAAAAAATCAAGAAACGTTTTTTTCTCGTCAAAGTATGCCTAACCCTGCGTAGCCGGAACCAAACAGGTGAAGGCAAAAATGCTGACGCCTTAACGAAACCGCCTTCTGCTG
>DAOWID010000042.1 GCA_030641115.1 Planctomycetota bacterium
GGTCCACTTGACCATTTCGCCGCCGGTAAAGCCCAGGATGAACCGTTTCTTCGGGCATAGATGCTGCTGGGTAAAACTGCATCGCGTTGGTCTCGACACCCATTATCGTTCCGGCATACGCTGCCAGAAGAACGTGGGGAATCTGTGCCAGCATCGGATTGGTCAAATCCTGGACCATCAGGGTCATTCCATGCGCCTTGGCCCAGCACAAACTCAAAAGTGCCCCGGTTTGAGTTTTGCAGGTTTTAAGCGCCACGCCGGTCCAGCCTAAGCTGCGTCCAAGCCTGATCAACTGCCAGTCGTGAGCACTTTCGTCCATAAAAAGCGGCTTACGCGCCGACACGCTGTGAACGTCGATTTGATTTTTCTCGAGGTCGTATGGAAATGGCTGTTCGACATAAAGAATCATCTGATAAATGCGAGGATGCTCCGTCATCAGCTTATCCAGCATGTCGTTCACGTATGCAGGCTCAGTGACCATGCAGTTAAAATCGCTGGTCAGCCACAGAACACCGTTTTCCATCGCGATCTGACCGACATCGATGAGACGCTGGTAGTCCCACGCTGCGTCATTGCCGCGCAACTTTACCTTCAGGCACTTCAGGCCATCCCGCCTGATCCAATCCGGCAGCAGTATAGGATAGTCATCATCCGGTTCCGCTCCAGTAATTTCCGAGGCACAGAGCAAATCCTTGCCTCCCACAAGGTGCCAGGCCGGCAGCTTCTTCGCAGGAGCCAACTCGAAAAAATCAGCAGGGTATTTGCCCGCGAACGAGAAATCGAATCCTTTGGCTGGCTTGAGATAAGTAGACAAATCAGCATTCATAAATTCGGCGGTATACGTGGAGTACACATCCCGGCCAAGAAGCTGACCATACCCATCGTGTAGAGCAAGATCAAATGCGGAGCAGCAAACTAAAGCTGCCAGCCACGGCATAGGTTCTGCGTCCTCGCCCCGTTGACCGTTGAGCTTGTCCAGTAAACCGGGCAGGACTGATTCAATGAACTCACTTCCCAGTTCAATGGGGTGACCTTGCCGGTCAAATTCAGCCCAGGTTTCAGTCAGCATCTTGCAGAACAGCTCCATCGACTCGTTTCTCTCTTGGTATCCCAAACTGCTCGGCCAGGCCCATGCAACACTCAGAGGAGTCTCGCCCCATCCTCGCGCTGTTTGGCCCCGTCTATTCGCCACGGTCATGCACGCGCGCGCGCACGTAACATGAGTTAACGTCTCGGCTCCGAACTTCAGCGGCACTCTTGTCTCAACCGGAATGAAGTACAAATCAACAGATACAGGGCTAACATCAGTTTTCATAGTATTGCCTACTCTGCCACACTGTTTACACCTGGAAACCACCAATTGCAGCTACAAGCAGATTTATAACCTGCATCTTGTCGTTGTCAAGCCCGACTTTTTTATGTGATAGGATGGCCAATTTCGTGGCCGTTTTAGCCTTAATTTCTTTTTGAGCAAGGGGTTGTAGAATGGACTGGCTGGATTACACGCCGATGCTGTCTTGGCCCAGTGTTGTATGCCCGTAAAAAGATGTGTTTTGGGGTTGCTTTGCTGAGGTGAACCTCTATAATCATAAGCTATCTCTTACGGAAGGGGGTGTTTTTGAACAGGATGGATTTGTGAGCCGTTAGAAAAAGTAATCTTACGCACGCACATTTTTTTGAAAGGAGTAGGCATGGAACTCAATAGGAAGTTGAACATGGGAATGGTCGGCGGCGGACCCGGGGCGTTTATCGGTGACGTGCACCGCAAGGCATCTCGCTTGGATGGTGGTATCGAGCTGGTGGCGGGAGCCTTCGACATTAACCCGCGCAAGTCTAAGCAGATGGGACGGGAGCTGGGTCTCAACCCCAGGCGCGTCTACGGCACTTATGAGCAGATGGTCGAGCGAGAGCTCAAATTGCCGGAGAGCGAGAGGATCGATTTCGTCTCGGTCACCACCCCAAACAACTGGCACTTTCCTATCGCCAGGGATTTTCTCGAAGCAGGCTTCCATGTGATGTGTGAAAAACCGATGACGTTCAATGTAAAAGAAGCTAAGGACCTGCAAAAACTGGTCAAGAAGTCCCGCAGAGTATTTGGATTGATGCACAATTACACTGGTTATCCGATGGTCAAGCTTGCCCGGGATTTGGCGCGTGGCGGTGAGCTTGGCAAGATTCGCAAGATCGTCGTGCAGTATCCACAGGGCTGGCTGTCCACGCCACTGGAAAGAACGGGCCAGATGCAGGCCGCCTGGCGAACCGACCCGAAGCAGAGCGGCGGCGCCGGGTGTATGGGTGACATTGGCACGCACGCCGAGAATCTCTCAGAGTACATCACGGGCCTCAAGATTACTCACCTCTGCGCCGACCTGACGACTTTTGTCAAGGGCCGGCGGTTGGACGATGATGGCAACTGTCTGCTGCGGTTCAATAACGGCGCCAGAGGGGTCCTCCATGCCAGCCAAATCTCCATCGGCGAAGAGAACAACCTGGCCATCTGGATCTATGGCGAAGAAAAAGCCCTCGAATGGCATCAGGAGCATCCCAACTACCTGTACGTGAGGGTCCCGGACGGGCCGGTGCAGGTGTGGTGTCGTGGAAATGACTATGTCGGCGCAACAAGCCCCGCGGCTGGCCGCGCTACAAGGCTGCCGTCTGGCCATCCCGAAGCCTTCTTTGAGGCCTTCGCCAACAACTATTGTAACTTCGCCGATACCGTGCGGGCAAGATTGACAAGAACAAAGCCTGCCCCGCTGGCGCTGGACTTCCCGAACGTTAAAGATGGCCTGAGAGGCATGCTCTTCATCGAGACTGTCCTGGCCAGCACGAAGAGCAAACAGAAATGGACGGCCTTTAGGAAGTAAAAAAAGCAGTCGGGAATCCCAAGTTGTTCGCATACTGACAGGCGCACAAGAGCTAAGCCTATCGAGCCTCCGACGATTTTTAGGCACGTCATGTTGTAAATGCCTTTAGAGGTAAGTCTTGACCAATCAAAAACAATCTAAACGAAAGGAACCATTCATGAAGAAGAAAGAAAGCGAAAAAACAGATGGATTCTCTCGTAGGAATTTCATCAAGACATCGGCAGCCGGTATGGCGGCTGTCCTGGCCGGCAAGAGCGTCGTCTTTGCTCCGCCTGCCAATCGTACGATGCGAGTGGGTTTGATCGGCTGTGGTGGCCGTGGCAACGGCGCTCTGGGAAACTGCATGGAAGCAGCAAAGCACATTGATGGTCTGGAGCTCGAAGTTGTTGCCACCGCCGACTGGTTCAAGAGCAGGGCTGAGAACGCCGGCAAGAGATATAATCTGCCGTCATCGCGATGCTTCGCCGGCGGTGATGCTTACAAAAAGCTTCTCGATATGGATGTGGATGTTGTGGTGATAGCAACATCGCCGAATTTCCGCCCGGTACATTTCGAAGCTGCAATCAAGGCTGGTAAACATGTCTTTATGGAAAAGCCCGTTGCTGTCGACCCGCCGGGAGGCCGCAAGATCATCGAGGCAGGCGAATTGGCCAAGACAAAAGGCCTGGGAGTCGTGGCCGGTACTCAGCGCCGCCACGAAAGAAGCTACCGCCGCACAGCATACGCTGTCAAGCATGGTGCCATTGGAGATATCAGAGGTGGTTGTGTTTGGTGGTGTGGCGGCGCACTGTGGTACAAGAGGAAGAATACCGGTGAGTCTGACGCTGATTACATGGTTCGTAACTGGGTCAGCTTTACCGAGATGTCGGGCGACCACATCGTCGAGCAGCACGTTCACAACCTCGATATCGCAAATTGGTATATTGGTCATCCGCCGAAAACGGCCCTCGGCTTCGGTGGACGCGCCAGGCGTAAGACGGGCAACCAGTTCGATTTCCACAGCGTCGACCTCGATTATGGCGATGGCTGCCACATCCACAGCATGTGCCGACAAATTAACGGCACCGATGGCGGGGTCAAAGAGTTCTTCGCTGGCACAGAGGGCACAACGGGGGGCGGCGGTGGTCTTAAGTCGACCAAAGAGAAAGACATTGATATACCAGACTTCCCCAAGCAGGGTGCCTACGTGCAGGAGCACATCGATCTGCTCAATAGCATCCTAAAAGGCAAGCCGCTCAACGAGGCCCGCAATGTTGCCGAAGCCACACTCGTCGCAATCATGGGTCGAATATCTACCTACACCGGCAAACTGGTTAGGTGGTCCGACCTCACTGAGAACGAGGATTCACCGTGGTACAACCTCACTCTCAAGCCGACTGCCGAAGATTTTGAGAAGGGCGAGGTAGAAGCTCCGCCGGACGATGTCGCTCCCATACCTGGGGCAGGCGAAAGACGGAGACGATAATAATATATGTGTCAAATTCGAAGTTGCGGGTAAGAACCCCACGTGAAACGTGGGGCTAAATATTTAGCCTGCGGTTTTACCGCAGGTTCTGAACCATAAAATCAATATTGACAGACTACGAGTGCCGTTTCTATAAAGAAAATGTCGCTTTTTGTCATTCCCGCGAAACTTGTCCTGAGCGGGGTCGAAGGAGCGGGAATCCAGGCCTGATATTATCTGGATTCCGGGTCAAGCCCGGAATGACAAGACCCCAAAGTCACACTAATTTATTTGAAACGGCACTAGTCCGTGTCGCGGCGGCTTTTTGTAGATGTCGGCAGGACTAAGCTGATTTGACTGCTTTTGCTACAATTTAGCCTTGCAGGGTAAGGCGTACAAACCCTCAGCAGCAGTGTCGACTGCAGGCCAGGTTCTTCGGCACTTACTGCTCAGTCGAGTTTGACTATTTCCGTAAATCGTACCAGGGCCTTCTTGGTTGGCGGATGTGGCTCGATTGTCCCAACCAAGCCGACCTTCTGCTTGACGAGCTTGCTCAAATCAAGTTGGGAGGCCTTACCACTCGGCAGGGCATAACAAATCATTTTGCCGGATTCATCAACTATCCGGTAGTGTTTCGGGCCGTAAGTAGCAAAAGTCTGAAACTGCCCTATGACGGCAAATCTGCCCAGATCTTCAACATCGGCTAACCTTGTCGCACGGGCCTTGTCGATCCCCTCCCTAATCTGCTGCAACTGCTCATTTTGAAGCTTAATCTGCTTGGCTACCGCCAAAGCCAACTCAAAGCCTTCTATTTGCTTAACCACAGACTCTGCGTAGCGTGCCGCCTTGCCGGCCTCTTTATCTTTGGAAATCTCAATAAGTGCCTTTTTCATATCTGCATAATTCTGCTCAGCGATTGGCTTGACTATCTCAGCCTTAATTTGCTTTTGCAGAGCGTAGTATTCTTTGAGCTTCTCGGCCTCAACAGAGGGCTCGATCGGCACAACGAAACCGGTGTCGTTGGGATCAATGTCGTTGGGATCGACAACGGCAACTGGCGGTGGTTCTCTAACAGAGCTAATAGGTTTTACATACGTAGCGCTTACCCAAAGATAGGCGCCCATCGGCGGGGCAATCTTGTAGTAGCCGCCTTTCTCTTCGCCAAGTAATTTGACCTTTTGGCCCCGGTTGAGCGTTCCCTGCTCAGTTGTAGAGTGCATAGGCTCCACGTACTCCGAGCCCGCATAGACGTGAACACCGTCACCGGTGACAATCCCAATACTGGGATTATCCAGGTTCACGCCAATACATTGCACCGAAATCCAGGAGAAGCAGCCAACTGGCGGAACAATGCGCGACCAGCCGGATTCCGTGGTGACGATTTTTACTCTGTCGCTCATGTGGACCTTGCCGCAGCGGTAATAATTCGTACCCGGACCGGAACGAATAAGGACATCATTGCCGGTTATCTCGGCCAGATGCGGAAAAAGCGGCACGCTTATCGCATTGGCATCGCCAGGCCGGGCACCTCCTTCAGGCATAACGGTGGCTTCTCGGGCCAGCCCGATGGCCGCTAAAGCTGCCAAAACAACAAGAACGGCAACAATGACAGGGTTCTGACCGGATTTCGATCGCATCCTGTTTTTGACCGGATTGATGTGAGTGTCCATTTTCTGTCTCCCAGAAAAAAGGTCGTCATCAAAGAGCCTAAAAACAACCAAATCGCTTAACGATCCATCATATTTGAAATTACAGCCGACCCCACTATTTGTCAACTCTTTTATTGCGTCAAAATATTATTGCCATAGCAGCTAAAACGATGGCCTAATCTTCCAGGCGACCGAGTTCGTCACGGCACATCTTCAATTGTCCGGGGTCGGAGAGCTTTTCAGCCGCAGCCTGCAAATGCTTTACTGCCTGCTCTGGCTGATTGAGATAACGTGAATACAATATGCCGACCATCAGCTCGACCTGCTCGGCGTATTCGTAGTTGCTGTAGTGAGTTAGGAACTGTTCGTAGGCCCGGGCGGATTCGGCCGGCTTATTGCTGCTGGCAAGCTGATTGGCAATATCCAGAAGGTCTTGGCGCGGCGGAATCTGCTTGCTATCGAACTGCATAAGCTCCAGATACAACTCAGCGGCAGCAGGCAAGTTCCGCTGGGCAATCCGTCTGCTAATCTCGTTGCGGAGCTCAGTTATTTTTTTCTCTTGCTGCTTTTGAGCGGCTGTTTTTTTGACCTCTCTTACCTTTACCGGCTTGGCTGCTGCCTGGCCGGTGAAGGGGTCATAACCGCTTGATACCGCATCGCGATAATGACGCCGCCGATTCCATCGTTTTATCATTGCCCACAGGTCGAAATTGCTGCCGCTAAGCAATCTGGTCGCAAGTAGAAGTAACATAGCTGCGATGCCAAAAGCATATCCCGCCAGATGTGCCTCATAAGCAATGTTACCCTGTCCCCGGGCGAGGATATTGTCAATCAGAATCATCTTAAAGGCGATAAAGTACAATGCCGGCACCTCGATTGCCCCGATGAAGAAGAACCAATATATGACGGTTATCAAGGTCTGGGGGAACAA
Source organism: Planctomycetota bacterium (assembly GCA_030641115.1). Taxonomy (GTDB): domain Bacteria; phylum Planctomycetota; class Phycisphaerae; order Sedimentisphaerales; family Anaerobacaceae; genus DAOWID01. The sequence continues at coordinate 6,889 of DAOWID010000042.1, forward strand.
GACCAGGTAAGCGCCGGTTACCGCCGCGACCGCACCGCTGGCCCCAAGTGTTGGTATAGGTGAAGAGATATGCAGGACCGTATGTCCCGCGCCGCTGAATGCTGCGCCAGCCAAGTAGAAACCAAGATACCCCAAATGACCGAGCCTGTCGTTCACATTCCTGCCGAACAGATACAAAAAGAACATGTTAAATCCGATGTGCCAATGGTCACCATGCAGAAAGGCGTAACTGACAAACTGCCACCACCGTGGGTTCTTGGGGATGAGCGCAAAATTTACAACCCACGGGCGAAACGCTAATTTGCCTTCATTGGGGCTAATATGAAACTGCAGAAAGAAAATGATCAGATTGAGAGCTATCAGCGCGTAATTTATATACGGTGTCCGCCATGGCCGAATACTTGTCCTAATGGGCAACAATAGCATAGGATAGTTTGCTTAGTAACAAGAATTTTGCAAAACTGAGATTAGCCGTATATTATTTAAGGAAATCCCTTTTTTGATTTCCTTAAATAATCAAGCTAAGCTCGACTTTTGCCATTTGGAATAATCACGCTGCCTGACTCAGGTAGTCCAGCAGCAGGTTCCTGAATTTCGGCGATAGTTTTTCGAAACCCTTATGATACGAAGCCTTTGCAAA
>DAOWID010000203.1 GCA_030641115.1 Planctomycetota bacterium
CTTCCGCGGGAATGACAAATTGTGATATGCTCTTGTTAAGGCAACACTTACAGCGATGCTTCTCTGAAAACCGGTCAGTTTGAGTAATTAACACTGATTTGACTTAACTCAGAATCCAGCAACGACGAAGGTGGACAAAATGAACAATCTTAAGATTTCTCGAACAGCAATTCAGAACTGTTACGCAACCCTCCTGATTTTAGCGGTCATAATGCAGCCATCCACTGGTGCGGTCCCACTGCCTGAACTGGCCGTGCCGAACGGCTATGGCGTCAACATACATTTCAGAGGTGAACCCACTGATTTGGACCTAATCGCCGATGCAGGATTCAAGTTTATTAGAATGGACCTGACTTGGTCTGGCGTCGAGAGAAAAAAGGGCATCTACGACTTCGAGAAAATCGGCTACGACGCCCTGACCGAAGGCTGCAGCAAACGGGGAATACGCATCCTATACATCCTCGACTACAGCAACCACTTATATGAGTCGGACAGATCCGTCCGCACAGAGCAGGGACGCAGAGCCTTCGCTGCCTTCGCCGAAGCTGCCGCCAAGAGGTACTCAGGCAAAGCGATACTCTGGGAGATATGGAATGAGCCGAACTTGAAACAGTTCTGGAGTCCACAGCCAAGCGTAGATGATTATTGTAAGCTGGTCGAACAAACTGTCCCACTCGTGAAAAAAGCCGACCCCACTGGCTTGCTGGTCGCCCCAGCCACTTCAGGCACACCGCTCAACTGGCTCGAGCAGTGCTTCAAGAAAGGGCTTCTCAAGTGGATTGACGCCCTGACGGTCCACCCCTACCGCTCAAAGCCGCCGGAAACCGTCATCGCCGACTACGACAAACTCCGCAAACTGATACAACGGTATGCCCCAAATGCAAAACACATCCCTATAATCTCCGGCGAATGGGGCTACTCGAACGTCAACTGGAATAGAGCCGCTCTGTCGGACGAGACGCAAGCCCAGTACCTCGTTCGAATGTTCCTGACAAATCTTTCTCAAGGGATTCCTGTAAGTATATGGTACGATTGGAAAAACGACGGCACCGACCCCAAAGAAAGAGAGCACAACTTCGGCACAGTGCAACACGACCTAAAACCAAAGGCCGCCTACCGCGCAGCTAAGATTCTAACCTCTACGCTTAAAGGATACCGCGTGGCCGAACAACTTGATATGCCCAACAAAAATGACTTCGCCCTCAAACTAACCAAGGGTAGGGACGTGGCCGTAGCTTTTTGGACAATGGACCAGGAACATAAGGCTGCCTTGCCGATAGAACCTGGTCAAGCTCTGCTCGTCAACTTTCTTGGAGGCAAAACTACCCCCTCGTGGCAAACCAACGGATTGGAGCTAAGTATATCACAAAGTCCACAATACCTGCTCTTAAGGGGCGAATAGTCCGACACTATTGTTCTTCAACTTATTCTTAGCAAAGCCTTAGAAGCACAGGTCCCAACGGGCCACAAATCTCGCCTTCCATGGCAAAAATGGTCAGCCTTCTGCTGATCTTGCAGAGTCGGACATCATAACGGAAGTTCCGCCTCTGCGAAGGTAACGCCAGATACTGCCTTGCCGTCCAGGTTAAATAACTTTTCCTCGGCCCGTTAAAAGCCGCCTGTTTAATTTCATCCAGAGACCAGGACCTGCCATAACTTACTCCGCCCGTCGCCTACCGCCCGGCTAAGATTTTAACCTCTACGCTTAAAGGATACCGCGTCGAGAAACGACTTGATATGGCTGGCAAAAATGACTTCGCCCTGAAGCTGACCAAGGATACAGAGACGGCAGTAGCCTTCTGGACAATGGACCAGGAACATAAGGCCACGTCAGCGATAAGGTTTAAAACTTGCAGCTAACCCCGGCACCAAACGCAGAGCTATCGCCTGTAAAAGAAAACTCAGTCGTCAGATGCGTATTTCCCCACAGCGCGAACTGTGCGCCGATAAACCCGCCGAAGTTACTGTCTGCTTTTTCAAGATCGCCACCAGCCTTTAGCTTCATTGCACTTGTTGAACTGTCTTTCGAAGTTTCCCTTACAGAAGAGTATTTCAAGTTCATATTTCCTGAGAGATAGTAAAAAAATGGTCCGCCGTAGAGTTTCCAGCCGCCCATATCAACCGTAGGTCCAACAGCGATGAGCAGATCGTAGGTTTCGAGGTCAACGCCGAATTCATCAGTAAAGGTCGTAATAACAGGAGTACCGTTAGCGTCTACTTCATCGTTATCGTCTACTTCTATTGCTTTCCTATCCGAGCTTATATCCAGCCAGTTCATCTGAACCGAAGCACCCCAGCGGATGTTGCCTTGTTCATGGAATGTAATCCTTGTTCCCCACCCCCAGGCAAAATCGTTGTCAAAGTTGAAATCGCCGGCATCCCCCGCAGCGCCGTACTCATCCGTTTGCATCTTCGCTTTAACATCCGCACAGCCCAGTTGGAAATATACTTCCCACCAGTCTTGCACACCGTAACCAAAAGTCGCATAGTGCCGCTGGGTCTTGAAGTCTTTGAGTTTGAACTTCCACTGCTTCTCTTCCAAGGCTTCCAAATAGTCGGTAAGTGGTATACTGATAACTAGTACTCCATCGTCGTGCCCTCGCACTGTCCCAGTCATTTTTCCTGTTTTTAAATCCATGTCTGAATACATGTAGTTGTACCCTGCGCTCCATTGGCCCTTTTTCAACTCCGCCGTTGCCGGGCCCATGAAACCGGCCCCCAAAGCACTGACACTCATTACTGCAACGAGCAGTCCCAACACTACAACTGTTTTGTTCATGATAACTCTCCTAAAAAAAGATGAGCTTTTTCATAATATTGCCCGATGAAGGCAGGCAGTTGTTTCGCCCCCAATAGCAAGATTGCCAATTTAGGAGACTTAATTTGCTATCCGAGCCATCTCCTTTGGTAACAATACTTGCCGACCATCAAATATGATAAACAAATACCCCCATAATACAGTAAGATTGCTATTGGTGTTATCGGCATAAATCAATGGCATCTTTACCTGTGCCTACTGAAAACCCGCTCCTTGTTGATTTTTTTCCTACCCCATCTAATTATATGAACGCCAACCAACGATCTCAACGATAATAAACTTCGCTTTTGGAGGCAAAACTACCCCCTCGTGGCAAACCAACGGATTGGAGCTAAGTATATCACAAAGTCCACAATATTTGCTCTTAAAGAGCGAATAGTCCCACACTATCCCGCATTTCTCACAGCATTATGAGTTGATGTTCCTAAAGCTGGCAAAGAAATGCGGCTTAGCGGGGTTCTTGCGTTTGAGGCTGCCACACAACCTTCAGTCTCATTGGGTGGCAGCCTCAAACCGCCGTGCAGGCAGATTGGGGATGGTTCTTGTTCCGATTATCACTCTTGTTCTTGCAAAAGCTGGATAATCTCAGCCTTGGTGGGCAGAGCTTCGATTGAGCCGAACTTCGTACAGGCCAATGCCCCTGCTGCCGACGCAAATTTGACCGCCTCTCTCACATCGTCCTTTACAGCACAGTAAGCAGCCAGTGCCCCGGCAAAGGCATCCCCGCTGCAGGTCTGGTCAACAAGCTCCACCTCAAAGGCGCCAATATGGTCGGCACTTCTCCTGTCAACCACCATGCAGCCTCGCTTGCCCATAGTTATCACAGCAGATTCAACGCCGCGAGCGACCAGATCGGAACCGATCAGCTTTGCGGTACGAATGCTAACCGTGGGATGGTCGGTGATGTCAGCAGCCTCATAAAGGTTCGGGATCAATATGTCGGCTGAGAAATACTCGATAGGCAAGTCGCTACTCTGCTGGCTGGCCTGCTCCATCGGTCTGGCAGGATTGAGAATAACCTTTGTGCCGTGCAGTTCCGCGCAGCGAAGCGTAGCTACAATCGCCTCTTGTGGCAGCCGACCATGGATCAAACAAACGTCTGCCGCAGAAATGACCTGCTCAGCAGCCTTAATGTCTTCGGGCCGTAACGCGCTGTTGGCGCCACTATATGTGCAACTACTGTTTTCCCCCGCGGCATTGACCAGCGTCACGATTACGCCGGTATTCTTGGCCTTGGCAGTGTAAATGAAGTCGCCGTTCACACTGAACTCAGCCAGGCTTGCCTTAGCCATTTGCGCAAATGGATCATCGCCCACCTTGCTTATAAGATAAACCTCGCAACCGCACAGAGCCGCTTCCACAGCTTGATTTGGTCCCGGACCTGCGACTGTGTACGAAAGAGCTGAGCCGGTAACACTCTGTCCGGGCGGTGGGATTTGGCTGCACCGTATGGCCATATCCACATACGTACCGCCAACCACAACAACGTTAGGAATCCTTCCTGACATTTCCATCCACTATACCTAAGTGAAGACCAAATGCAAAACTTTTCTGCCATAACTCAGACTCAGCACTTCTGCAGCACATTTTAGCTTCCCTTTGTTTGCAGAGAAAGGGCTATGTTATGCAACTTGACGCGCCCGCCAAAAGTCGAGGTCGCGCGAATTGATCCTCGATATTGACCCGGAAGCCCAGTTCGAAATCCCATTCTGGGGCTTTTGTCGTAGGCGTCCAACTTGACTGACTTTTGAAACTGTCATGCTGAGCGCAGCGAAGCATCTGGCCTTAGCACAGGATTTTGGCCGATTGATAGGGTGAGATTCTTCGCGGAGCCTGTCCTCGAGCAAAGCGAAGGGCTCAGACTTGTCCTTGAGTACAGCGAAGGAATGACAAATCACATATGTTCTTGCCAGTACGATACTTATGCCAAACCCAGTCAAGTTGAGTATGTTAGATTATGGCTCCGGAAGCATTTCCTCCACACAACAGAGCACATATCCTATATCTCCCTGATATTACAGGATTTACACACACTGCTCGCTCTTATACATCACCGTTTTACATAGCCTCAAAAAAATAAGGAAAATTTGTAAAAAATCTAACAAAATCCTTGACATTGTTGCAAAATCTGGTAAAATTAGGCCATGTTCGGTGGACAGATAACAAACAGCGGCATCGGGGCTCGAATGGCTTCGCAAAAGAAAAGGGTCAAAAGACCATAAATGGAAGAAATCCACGCAAACATCACACAAGAGGCACTGGAGGCAAAAAACGAACGCCGCGACAGAATCGATTTGCTCCGCAGCAGGATTCACTTGCTTACCGGAAGAGATAGGCTCCTTATGACCATGTATCTGGAGAGGGGCAATAGTATTCGACAGATAGCTCGCGTGGCCGGCATCGACGATACAATGATGGCCAGGAGAATACGCAAACTGACCAAGCGACTTTTGGACGGCCAATACATCACGTGCTTGCGAAACCGTAACAAGTTTACCAAGGCCGAGATGGCCATCGCAAAGGATTACTTTCTAACCGGCCTGTCGATGAAGCAGATCGCCGAAGAGCACCACTTGACCTATTATCACACGCGGGAAACCCTGAGCAAAATCCGGTGGATTGTTGCAGCCATCCGGCAGTAGGAACCTGCGTTAAACTCGTCCTCGTGAAAACGGGGAACCGCAGGCCAAATACTATGTTGTGTTTTACACGGGGTTTTTATATTTAGCCCCGCATTTGGACCCCCGCGAAGCGGGAACCCACACGCGGGGTTTTACCTAATGTGGAGTGCGTGACTTATGCCGAAATACTGCGTCTCAAGAACAGTCCGGTGGCAGGGACAGATTACCGACAAGGCCGCGGCAGTAATGAGAATGTTCGGCTTGACAGCGGACAGACTCGCCGAATCCGCCGCGGCGGACCTCGCCCACAATTGCCAATTGGAAATCAACGACGGTGACATCGTGTACATCACAGGCCCATCAGGAGCCGGCAAGAGCGTCCTGCTAAGAGAATTGGAAAAATCAGTACCGGCCTCAGATAAGGTGAACCTCGCTGGAATAAAACTGCCGAGTGATAGAACTCTAATCGATTGTATTGATGGCGACCTCCTTGCCAGCCTCAAAACGCTTAGCATCGCTGGGCTAAACGATGTATTCTGCGTCCTCAACCAGCCGAGCAATCTCAGTGACGGGCAGAAATATCGATTCCGGTTGGCAATGGCACTTGCGACGGGAAAGAAGTTTGTCCTTGCAGACGAATTCTGCTCCAACCTTGACCGCATCACCGCCGCGGTGATCTCATACAACGTCCATAAGTTCGCAAAACGAACCGGCGTGACATTTATCCTGGCGTCAAGTCACGATGACATCTTGCTCGATTTGGCTCCGGATGTCCTTGTCATCAAAGAATTGTCTGGAGAAACGGAAGTCATCTATAAAAGAACCCCACGTGAGGGTTCCCGCAAGGCGGGGTCCCAAATGTGGGGCTAAATATTTAGCCTGCGGTTTTACCGCAGGTTCTGAATGTCGGTAACCGGCAATTATGCAATGTTCTGTTTGTAAAAGATTGCAAATCGTCCCCGCCAAGCTCGACGATTACAAAGAGCTTGCACACTATCATTACCGGAGCGGCCAACTGGGACCATTCGTAGCGATTTTTGCCTTACGACCCCGCCTAAAAGGCGGGTTTAGCCCCCAGGTTTACCCTGGGGGTTCAAACCCCCAAATAAATCCTTCGACTCCCTCGACTGCGCTCGGGACAAGCTTGCTCAGGACAGGTTTGGGGGCTAAACATTTGGATTCAGAACTTCCGCCCAATCTGCCCACAAAATTAGGAGAGACGAAAAATGAAGAAGACCGCGTAAAGACCGTCGGCGTAATCGTCTACACAATGCCAACTCCGGGCCTGGAACTGCGAAACACCGCCACCGGCAACCTGTTTGCGGGCCTCGACAGACGCACTCAGCTTGCTCTGCTCAACAAGAACATCCGGCGCATCAGCAGGGTTATTGTCGAGCCGAGATTTCGCGGACTGGGCTTGGCGAGCCGGCTGGTCCGCGAGACGATGCCGCAAATGAACGTGCCCATCATCGAGGCAATGGCGGTAATGGGCCTGGTCAATCCGTTCTTCGAAAAAGCTGGGATGAAGTCCTTTACAGCAAACATGCCTGCCCGATGTGTGCAGCTCGCTGAGGCACTCAGTATAGTCGGCATAGAAAAGCAAGAACTCCTCGACCCACAAAAAGTGCAGCGAAAACTCGATAGGCTGCCAAGGGCCGAAGCTGAGTTTATTGAGCTTCAAATTAGGCTTTTCCTTCAAAGCTACGGCAAGCGCCGCAATATGCCGGCCAGCCTGGAACGAACAAGATACATATTGAGCAAGCTCACCGCCAGGCCCGTCTATTACATCTGGGTTAATCGGAGCTTAGAATTGAGAGTAAGTTGACTACGGACTTTGTCATTCTGAACCCTTTGCTTCGAGGCCAAGCGCCGCGAAGAAGCCGGGTCAAAGGAGCAGGAATCCAGACGCCGCCGAACAAAAAACTCACGTTTGTCATGCCTGCGAAAGCAGGAATCCATAAAGATAATCGCATTGTGGATTCCCGCTTACGCGGGAATGACAAGGGGAAAACCAATTATGTCAAACGCAATTCAGTCAATCGCCTTAGATAAGCTCATCCCTCATCCGGATAATCCAAACAGGATGAGCAAGGCCAATTTCGCAAAGCTGGTTCGCAACATAAAACGAACCGGCCGATACGAACCCCTCATAGTCCGGCCCTGCCCTCGAAGGAATAAGGGTGATTGCTTCCAGATAATCAACGGCCATCACCGCGCCAAGGCTCTTGCCCAGCTTGGTTACGAAACCGCTGACGTAATAGTCTGGGACATTGATGATGAGCAGGCCGACATACTGCTTGCCACGCTCAATCGCCTTGGCGGCTCAGACATCCTCCAGAAGAAACTGGCACTGCTGAAACGGCTTCAGCAATCCGCCGTAGGCGGACAGACTCGTGAGCTTGCAAAACTCTTGCCGCAAACAGCAAAACAGATTGAACGCCTGACAAGTCTCAAGGATTCTCTACGCCGAGCAGCAAGCATTGAGCATCGAGCATCCAGCTTTGCAAATCCGCTGGTCTTTTTCCTGACCGATGAGCAGTCGGTCGATGTCGAAGATGCCCTGTTCTTGGCTCAGGTTGGACCCCGCGTAAAACGCGGGTTTAGCCCCCAGGTTTATCCTGGGGGTTCAAACCCCCAAATAAATTTGGGGGCTAAACATAATGAACAAGACCAAGTGCCGGAGGCGACGCCTGGCGGCGGAGTCCTTGGGCCCGAGGTCCCAGGGACGGAGAAGACGACTAAGGCGGCCAAAAGAGCGGCAGCTCTTACGCGGATCGCACGCTTCTTTCTGGCTACCTCGCGGAGCACGGCAAAATGAAAACGCAAAAAAAGCCCAAAGAGCCGTATTTGAAGGTGCCCGCGCACATCCTGAACCTGGGGCAGATTGGCCTCTGCGAAAAGGTGCTGCTGGCACACATCTACAGCTTCGGCGAAAGAGGCTGCTGGCAGAGCAATGACACGATGGGCCGGATATTCATGGTCTCTGCATCCACCATCTCCAGATGGCTGGCCAGAATAAAGAGATTCCTCTACGTCAAACACCCACAAGGCTACCGCCGGACTCTCTGGGCAAAGTCGCATCCTGACGTTATCGAGGCCGTCCGCTGCCACGCCCAACTGGGCCGAACCAACGCCTCCGACCGCCGCAAATCCGTGGAAGTTCCGGCGCAAAATCGCGCTGCAGACCGGCTCAAATCTGCGATTTCAGTTAAGCAGAATTGCGCAACTACTAATAACCATACTGTAACAGAGAACAATAAAAGAACTATAGCGTCGCCTTCGCCTTTGCCTGCCTGTGGGCAGGCTCCGGCGACTTATCCGCCGAACGCGGCCATGCTCCAACACCGAAAGCAGGCTGCCGCCGAGCAAGTCGAGAAGTTCAAGGCACGTCTTGGCCGAACTGCAGACTGGAAACCGCTGACGCCGGAGCAGTTCGCGCAACGCCGAGCCCAGCAACTGGCCGCCCTGCGCGCAACGACCACTCGAAGTTAGAATTTAGAATGAAGAATTTAGAATGAGCAGCGCAGATACGCAATTCTAAACTCTAAATTCTCAATTCCCAAAACCGACGGGGACGGAGTCCGCCTGCAATTTTGCAGAACTCACAACGGGGGACCAATATGAAGCGATTGAGCAAAAAGCAGCGTGCGGTAATCGAGGATGTGTTCGCCGGCGAGCTTGACGAGCAGGC
>DAOWID010000435.1 GCA_030641115.1 Planctomycetota bacterium
CGTCGGGGAGACGACCCCGATCGAAACCTAGACCAACCCCCCGCGGGACGCCTTCCCGGGTGACGTGATGGACCTTTATAGTGAGGAAATCCTGAGTCGTGAGTATCACCTGCTGGATTTCTGGCCTGAGCCGGGTAAGTACGTATTGCGATTGGAATGTGTCGGTAAGAACGCCAGATCGACAGGCTACTACCTGGGCATCGAATCCGTTCGCTTGCGTGAGCGCCGGCCGCGCGTGCGGGAATATGGCCATAATGCAGATAAAGATTGGCGCAAAGAACCCATCCTTTACAAATAGAGAATAGCAAGGCTGAATCATGGATGCAGTGATCAAGAATAAGTCTAATCATGGATGGCGTAAAACCTTGTTCGAGATAATTTTTGAGGCAGATACGCCGGCAGGTAAATGGTTTGACATAGTGTGATTGAAGGCGAGGAGAATGATTTTACAAGTATACCGCGCGGAGTGTATTGGGCTGTTGTAACTCTCACCACTGTTGGCTATGGTGACATATCGCCGAATACACCTGCAGGGCAATTTTTGGCAGCTATAGTGATGATTTTAGGGTATTCGATAATAGCCGTTCCCACGGGGATTGTGACTGTGGAGTTATCGCGGGCCCATTTGGGCAGCCCCACTTCCCAGGCGTGCCCCAACTGCAGCGCCGAAGGTCACGACAACGATGCCAAATATTGCAAATTCTGTGGGACTAAGCTATAGTGTCTGAGCACTTGCTGCGTACGGGCGGGCCCCGGACTTCAGAACGGTCCTTCTGTTGGACTGATGGATGTGTGAGGGGGCAACCCAAAGATGCCCGCCATTCGTTAGATTGCTGCAATAAAAGGCTGCGCACGTGCGTCATTAAGACGTGGTTTTGACTGGATATGAAACTCAAACACCGATGTTCGGAGTTAGTCGAGGTGTAGCACTTTAGCTTTTCGGGAGGACATTATTATGAAGAAGACTTAATCTCGTGCATGGTCTTTTGGTAGTTTTGTTTATGTTATGAGCAGCAACATGCTCAGCCGTATGGCCAAGTGGTGACAAATGTGAAGTGTTGGATGAAATTGTAACATGGCAAAAAAGGAAACGACAAATCTGGAAAGGAGCACACAATGTTAAAGAGAGCAACTCTTATCTTCGCAATTCTCAGCTTGATGCTGGCTGTCCCGCCGTCGGTCGTAGCTGCGGACAAGCCACAAAACGTCATATTATTCGGATGGGATGGTGCGCAGCGAGACCATGTAAACGAGTGCCTAAGCCGGAAGGAGCTGCCGAACCTGCAAAAACTGATTGACCAGGGGACCTACGTGCAGATCGACATCGAGGGTAAGACCGATACCAAGGCCGGTTGGTCTCAGATCCTTACCGGCTATTACCCTGAAGTAACGGGCGTCTACAGTAACGGCCAGTATCAGCCGATACCCAAGGGCCTAAGCATCTTCGAGCGACTCGAGAAGCATTTTGGCACTGACAAATTTGTTACTGTCGCAGTGATCGGCAAGAAGGGGCACTGCGGGGCGATCAACCCGCCAAGGAAGATGCGCGTGGGCACAAAGACCGAGAAAAAGATCGCTAAGGCCAAGAACCCGAAGGGCAAGATCGTAGAGGAAAACGACGTGAAGTACCGCATCATTCCGGGCTCACCCTACTACAACATGTACACTGCACTGGAAGTCTGGGAGTTCGGCCTGATGCAGGATAAGAAGGTCGGCTCAAGGGCTCTCGATCTGCTGGAAGAGTATAAGGACAAGCCTTTCTTGTTCTTCGTACATTTTGCAGAGGTGGATGCGAAGGGCCACAAGCACGGAGAAAACTCCAAGCAGTACAATGACGCTCTGATCTCCAACGACTTCTGGACCGGCAAGATCATGGACAAGGTTAGAGACTTGGGATTGGCTGAGAAAACTCAGGTCTATGTCACCGCCGATCACGGATTCAACGAGGGGGCGAAGGGCCACGGCTTCGCACCTTATGTTTTCCTGGCCACCAACAACAAAGAGATCGACCGCAACGGTCGACGTCAGGATGTGGCCCCGACGATCCTGGAGGCATTTGGCCTGGATTTAGGCGAAGTGGAGCCGCGATTAGATGGCATCTCACTAACCAAGCCGGATAATCGCTCGCCGGCAAAGATCAGCCCTTGGAAAAGACGGCGGAACGTGGAGAAGCAAGTCAGAAAGAACCGCAAACCAGACGTCGTTTATGTCCCAACACCTCAGGACGTAGTGGACAAGATGTTAGAGCTGGTGAAAGTCACGAAGGATGATTTGGTCTACGACTTAGGCTGCGGGGACGGCCGGATTGTAGTGACCGCGGCTAAGAGGTATGGCTGTAAGGCGGTAGGTTACGACATAAATCGCAAGCGAGTGAAAGAGTCGCTGGAAAACGTGCAAAAGAGCAATGTTGGACACCTGGTTCGAATCGAGCAGAAAGACATCTTTACCTTGGACCTCAGCGAGGCCAACGTGATCACACTCTATTTGCTTCCGAGTCTGAATGTGAAGCTGATCCCCCAATTGGAGAAGCTCAAGCCCGGCTCGCGGATTGTCTCGCATGATTTCGGAATGGAAGGAGTCAAACCGGACGAGGTCGTTGAGCTTACTTCCAATGGGGACGACGTCGAACACACGATCTATTTGTGGACCTCACCGCTAAAAAAGACAAAAGAGAATAATTAGCTCCCGCTCACCTTGGCCCAAGGCCATCTTAGCTGAAAGTGCTTGCTAAAAAAGGCAAGGTAGGGTATAATAACAAACAATGCAAGTAGTCTGTCAATATTGATTTTATGGTTCAGAACCTGCGGTAAAACCGCAGGCTAAATATTTAGTGGGGTTCTTACCCACAACTTCGAATTTGACACACTACTAGTGGCACCGTTTTGGCCTGGGATAGTCCAGTTTCATGGTGCTGTTCATATGAGTTCTGTTTACAGGAAAGGAGGTGGCATTCATATATATCAGGTCTGTCACAGGTCTCCTTAGGAGGTGTGTTACGTGCAAAAATTGGCTTTCTTAGCTTCTTCGGTGTTAGTACTGGGCCTTCTCCTTAGCACCGCGGTTGGTGCCCCCGATCTTGTCGGCTGGTGGACGTTCGATGATGAGGGTACTGGTACCGCACTCGATTCTTCGAGCTATGAGCGTCATGGCTCGTTCGGTGGCAGCCCGCAGTTTGTGGCTGGGGTGCTTGGCGATGCGCTGGAGTTTGACGGTGATGATTATGTGACCATAGACGGGTACAAGGGTGTTCTCGGCACGCACGCTTTTAGCATAACTGGCTGGATCAAAACAACGAACACGGCTACCCAGGAAATTGTATATTGGGGCACTTACAGCGGCGGTCACAGAGTGGAATTCCGGATCGACAGCAACAGGCTACGGATCTCGCACGGCATCGGCAATGCTCAAGGTGATACCGATGTGACCGATGGAGAATGGCACCACGTGGTGGTGACACTTCCAGAGAATTGCAGGATCGACGATGTCAGATTTTACGTGGACGGCCGAGATGACACACAGCCCAGATCCGACCCAGATGTGTTCGATATCGTGGGCGGATGGGACGTTACTATAGGTTGGCGTCCCTCACAGACCGACAGGCCTTTCATCGGGTCTATCGACGATGTTCGTATCTACGATAACGTGCTGACGCAGGCCGAGATTCGAGAGCTGATCAGACCTCCGGTTGCCCATAATCCCGTTCCGGCTGATCGCGCAGAGCACATCGAGAGCACGCCGACTCTTAGCTGGTCGCCCGGCAAGTACGCTGCTTTGCACAATGTGTACTTCGGCACCGATTCAAATAGCCTGCCGCTCGTTAGTGGAAACCAACCTCTTGATTCCAACAGCTATGGTCCCGTAGCCGTTGAATTGGGAACGACTTACTTCTGGCGGATCGACGAGGTCAATGATGTCCACCCAAACAGCCCCTGGAATGGTCAGGTCTGGAGCTTTGAGGTCCAAGAGTATCAGCTCGTGGACGATTTTAGTTCGTATGCAGACACCAACGATCTATTGCTTGCATGGGTTGATGGCAACGACAACGGTACCGGCTCGACTATCTCCCTTGAGGCTGAGTTTGCCGGCAACTCGATGAAGTGTGTATATGATAATAGTCTTTACCCATGGTATTCCAAAGTCGAACGCAGATATTCTACGCCGCAGGATTGGACTGCGGGTGGTGCAAAGGCATTGGAGCTGCGGTTCCGCGGCGATGCTAATAATTCTCCTGAGCAGATGTATGTGGCTCTGGAAGATACGGGCGGCAAAAGTTCAGTAGTGACACACGGCGAACCGAATGCGCTGATACAAGAAGAGTGGGAAGGCTGGCAGATTTGGAATATCTCTCTGCAAGACTTCGTTGACGCCAACAACGTGGACCTGGCCAATATCAAGAAACTCGCCATTGGCATCGGTGACGGCGTTGATCCCTCCCCGCTTACTTCTACAGGCAATGTATACTTTGACGATATCCAGCTTTATCCGCCCAGATGTTTTCCCGAATATGTGGCAACGAGTTTCAACGATGATTGTACTACTGACCTTGCCGATCTTAACGTAATTGTGCAGCACTGGATGGCCAGCGCTTATGATGTTGCGGCAGTAGAGCCCAACGACAGCCGTCTGCAGGCCTACTATAGGTTTGACGAGACCTCCGGTACTGATGCTCATGATTCCTCCGGCAAAGGATATCATGCAACGGTGGATGTAAACGGGGCCAACGCCTGGGACCCTTGCGGCTACGACGGTGGCTGTCTTGACTTTGACGGTACCTTCGCCGTATCAATGCCGAACGACGTGTTCACGGATATCTACGGTGAAGTGACTATTTCGGTGTGGGTACACACCGATGTAAACGTGAATCCAAACACGCTTGGTCGCGCGGAATTCGGCGCAGGTCCCACAGACCTTAGCCAGCCGTGGGATAGACTGGCCTGGGCTCAAGAAGAGCCTGAGCATTATGTAGGCCGATGGAATCACTATGCCTTTGTCAAGGATGCCAATAACGGAGTAATGAGGATATATCATAATGGGCTGCTGGTGGCTCAGAACACCGATGCCTTCCAGCCGATGAATGGCGCCGACGCCGGCCAGTCGATCATTGGCTCCGAAGCTGGCGGCGGCAGTGGTTACTACAAGGGCAAGATGGACGACTTCCGCATCTATGATTATGCCCTGTCTCATGCTGAGATATTGTACTTAGCTGCCGGTAGTGGCAACGAGCTATATCAGCCATTGCAGCCGGTCCTATCGCCCGTTGACCCGGATGAGGATGGGAAAATTACCCTGAGGGACTTTGCTGCTCTGGCCGAATTGTGGCTTAAGGAGTCACTGTGGCCTTAGTTTGACCTGACGTGAGACTACTTGGAACAGAGGTGTATAAAAAAAGAATCAGATGAATCGTCGCGATTTTCTAAGACAATGTGCATCAGTGGCAGCAGGCGGCTTTGTGGTCTCGAATAGGACTTTGCAGGTTCATGTCGGCGCTAAACGTCCAAACATCATTTTCATATTCATCGATGACATGGGCTGGCGAGATGTGGGCTTTATGGGTAGTGAGTACTATGAGACTCCAAATATTGATAAGCTCGCCAGACAGGGCATAGTTTTCACCAATGCCTATGCCAACGCCGCCAACTGCGCCCCAACCCGTGCCTGTTTGCTCACAGGCCAGTATGGCCCGCGTCATGGTGTGTATACCGTGGGTTCTTCCGCCAGGGGCAGCTCAAAGGACCGCAGACTCATACCGATACCGAATGATACGACCCTGGATTCGCATCATATAACGATTGCCGAAGCTCTAAGGCCTGCCGGTTACACCAGTGCCAGCATAGGCAAGTGGCACATGGGTAATGACCCAGAGCTTGGTCCCATCGGACAGGGTTTCGACGTCAACATAGCGGGCAATAGTACGGGCAGTCCGGGCGGAGGTGGATATTTCAGTCCCTACAACAACAAGCCCAATCTGCCGAATGGCCCTGATGGCGAGTATCTCACCGACCGTTTGACCGATGAGGCAATTCGTTTTATTGAAGCCAAGAAGGACAAGCCCTTTTTCCTTTACCTGCCGCATTACGCTGTGCATACGCCGTTACAGGCCAAGGCCGACTTAATTGCCAGGTATAAGGACAAGCCGCCCAGCAATGGCCAGGACAATCCGACTTATGCAGCCATGATAGACAGCGTCGACCAGAGTGTAGGCAGGATTATGGATAAGCTGGATGAGCTGAAGCTGACCGACAATACGGTGGTTTTCTTCTTCTCCGACAACGGCGGATACGCCGGGGCTACTTCTAACCAGCCGTTGCGTGGCTTCAAAGGAACATTTTATGAAGGCGGGATTCGGGAACCGATGATCGTGCGCTGGCCGGGAGTGACTAAGCCAAGTACAACCTGTGATACGCCTGTGATCAGCACCGATTTCTTTCCGACTATTCTGGGGATGGCTGGGGCGAAAAAAGCTGCTGGCAAAATCCTTGACGGGGAAAGTATTGTGCCTTTGCTTAAGGGTGGAACGGCTCTGAATCGTGAAGCAATCTTCTGGCATTTCCCGGCATATCTGCAGGGTAATGTCTCCGGTGCAAGGGATTCAAAATTTAGAACAAGACCAGTTGGGGTCGTGCGCAAAGGCAAATGGAAACTTCTCCAGTTTTTTGAGGAATGGATGCTGGATGGAGGCAGCGGTGCAATTGACACAAATAACGCAGTAGAGTTGTACGACCTTGAAAATGATATTGGCGAGGCGACTAATTTGGCTAATGCCAATACTGCCAAAAGAGATGAGCTGCTTAGTCTGCTTGTCAACTGGCAGAACGCAGTAGGCGCTCATGTTCCGACTGAGCCCAACCCGGATTACACCGGATAAGACCAACGCAAGATAAGGACAGAAAGAAAATAGCAGGAAGGAAATGCAAGAATTGCGATCCATTATGAATAGACGTGATTTCCTAAGGCGATGTGTGAAGATTGGAGTTGGAGGATTTCTGTTATCCGATCGGGCCTTGGCGGCCCGTCAGATCGATCGGCCGAATATTGTCCTCATCGTTTCAGATGACCAGGGATACGCTGACATAAGTTGTTATGACCATTCGGAAGAGGTCAGCACCCCAAATATTGACCGGCTGGCCCACGAAGGGGTACGGTTGACAAACGGCTATGCCAGCGCCTATGTCTGCGCACCGACTCGCGCGGGGCTGTTGACCGGGCGCTATCAGCAGCGTTTCGGCTTCTACGCGGGCGGTGATTCCAGAGTTGGATTGCCATTGAGTGAAGTAACTGTGGCCGACCTGCTCAAAAAGCAAGGCTATGCCACAGCGATTGTCGGCAAATGGCACGTGGGCATTGAGCCGAAATATCGTCCTTTAGAGCGTGGTTTTGATGAATTCTACGGATTCTTAGGGCACGGAGCGCATGATTATTTCAACCTTCAGATAACGGACGAATACACCTCGATTTATCGCAATGACAAGCCGATCAATGATACGGGCTACTTGACACATAACCTCACGCGCGAAGCCGTGTCGTTTATTGAGCGTCACCGTGCGCAGCCGTTCTTTCTTTATATGCCCTTTAGCGCCGTGCACTGGCCACTGCAGGCGCCGCAGGAGTATGTTAAGAGCTTCAACACGTCGGATAAGAACCGCGACATCTACCTGGCGATGCTTGTGTGCATGGATGAGGGGATTGGCAAAGTGCTGGACGCGCTGAAGCGAACAGGTGTGGGTGAAAATACTCTGATTGTCTTTTTCTCAGACAATGGAGGCGCCAAAAGAAATTTCGCGAACAACGGCATCTTGCGGGACTACAAGCAAAGTGTTTATGAAGGTGGAATCCGCGTACCGTTTATTGTGAGCTGGCCAAGGAAACTGCAGAAGGGCACGGTCTGCTCAGAGCCGATTATCAGCCTGGATGTCACGCCAACTATCCTTTCGGCTGCCGGCGTAGACCTTCCTCGCGACCGTGTCTACGACGGAAAGAACATGCTGCCGTTTCTTGGCGAAGAAATAAAATCCGCCTCTGGCAGGCTGCACAAGGCTCTCTTCTGGGACGATGGGTCTGACCAGTGGGCGGTTCGCGCAGGAAAATGGAAACTCATTTCTCGAAGAGGTTCCTTAGAACTGTATGACCTCGAGGTGGATGTCGGTGAAAAGCATAACCTGGTGGCCGAACAGCCACACGTGCTAAAGGAGCTCAGAGACCTCTATGACCAGTGGCGTTCACAGATGCGCAAGCCGATCTCCAGGCAAAAGAAGGGTAGGAGACAAGATAACAGGGCACGAAATCGTCCGCGGGTGAACCGAACGGGTGATAGATCAGTGATACCTCAAGAGGTATTAGGAAGGAAAGAATGAATCGACGTGATTTTTTGAAGAAATTTGCAGGTGCGGCAGGAGGATTTGTGCTGTCGAACCGGACCTTGGAAGTCCAGGTTGGCGCCAAGCGCCCAAACATCGTGCTGATAATGGCCGACGACCTTGGCTACGAGTGCCTTGGTTGTTACGGCAGCGCATCGTATAAGACGCCCGTCCTCGATGGATTGGCAATGACGGGCGTGCGATTTGAGCATTGCTATTCTCAGCCACTCTGCACGCCATCGCGTGTAAAAATTATGACCGGCAGGTCCAATGCCCGGAACTACGTTAGGTTTGGTGAGTTCGACTTCAAGGAGAGGACATTTGCCCACGTAATGAAAGGTGCCGGCTACGATACGTGCATCGTTGGCAAGTGGCAGTTGAAGGGCCGTGGTGTTACCGGTCCGTATGACGCTGGCTTCGACGAGTATTGCCTCTGGCACATGGAGGATGCTTTCGCTCCCAAAGGCTCCCGCTACCCTGACCCAAAGGTTATACAAAATGGCCAGTTGCTTCAGAATCTCGAGGGTAGATACGGCCCTGATGTTTTTTGCGACCATATACTCGATTTCATAGAACGCCACCAATCCAGCAAATCTAAGCCATTTTTCCTTTACTATCCGATGGCTCTGACCCACAGCCCCTTTGTTCCCACGCCGGACAGCCCGGAGTGGGGACAGAATGTGAACAATAAGAAATACTACGTGGATATGGTCGCCTATGTGGATAAAACCATAGGCCGCATCGTCCGCAAGCTGGACGATCTTGGCCTGCGAGAGAATACACTAATTTTGTTCACCGGCGACAACGGCACACCCAAGGGAATAACGTCCGAGATGAAGGATGGCAGCTCTATCGATGGAGGCAAAGGTTTGACGACTGATGCGGGCACACATGTAGCTCTCATTGCAAATTGGAAAGGTACGACCCCGGCGGGTAAGGTGAGCACAGACCTTGTCGATTTCAGCGATCTCCTTCCCACCCTGGCAGATGCGGCAGATGCTTCACTTCCCAAGAACGTGACTATCAACGGGCGCAGTTTCTGGCCGCAGCTTCGCGGCCGGAATGGCAATCCCAGAGATTGGATATTTTGCTGGTACCAAAGGAATCCCGGTGACACATTGTATCGTTTCGCACGCGACAAACGATGGAAACTCTATAGCGCCGGTGATCATGGGCGAGCCAGCAAACTTTACGACGTACCGGCCGACTCACTCGAGGAGAATCCGGACCCAGGCGGCGACGAGGCCGCTGCTGCCAGAGCACGGCTTCAAGCCGTCCTGGATACCGTGAGCAAAAGCATATAGCACTTTGTCATTCTGAGTCCGCAAGAGGCGGAGAGCGAAACGAAGAATCTGGCCCAGGACGAAAATGCAGCCATTCGCTGATAAGGCCAGATGCTTCGCCTTCCGGCTCAGCATGACAATGAAAACCGGTCAGTTTGAGTAAGGAAGCAACTATGAATACGCACGGTTACACGCGCCGCGAGTTTCTGAAGCAATTTGCAGCAGTCGGAGCGGGAGGGTATTTGCTATCGAACAGAACTCTGGACGTCAGTATCAGTGCGAAACGACCCAACGTGCTGTTTGTCCTGGCTGACCAGTGGCGAAACTGCTCGTTCAGTCATGGGGCCCATCATGACGAGCTGGTCAAGACTCCCAACTGCGACAAACTGGCTGAACAGGGCGTGCGGTGGTCTCGATGCTACAGTGCCCACCCCCTGTGCACTCCGAATCGCTCAGCCATTATCACCGGCCGATTTCCGCACGAAACGGGTATGATTCAAAATAACCTTATGCTGCCGCCCAGTGAGCGATGCATGGCCCAGGTCTTTGGCGACGCAGGCTACAGGACACACTACATCGGAAAGTGGCATATGGACGGCCAAGCCAAACCGGGCTTTGTCTCCCCAAATTGGCGGCGACGTGGCTTTGCAACCTTCGAGGGCTTCAATCGAGGGCATTTCTATTATGATTCACCGACGTTCACCAACAATGGTGTCAAGATGTCCGCTACCGGCCAGTATGTGCCCGGTCAATTCGAGCCGACGTTCCAGACCGATTTGGCCATCGATTTTATGAAAGAAAACAAGAATCGCCCGTTCTTCTGTTACCTGTCGTGGGGACCGCCACACACGCCATACAACCCGCCGGACAGTTTCGACATATACAAACCGGACGATGTTGTATTTCGTCCAAATGTTGTGGATGGTAATCGTAACAGCCTGGCTCGATATTTCGGACTGTGTACTTCTCTTGATCACGAGTTCGGCTGCCTGATGCAGACGTTAAAGGAACTGGGATTAGAAGATAACACACTTGTCGTTTTCACTGCCGACCACGGCGACTGTATCAAGTCGCACGGAATAGCCCACAAAAATCATCCTGAAGAGGAATCGTGTCATATACCGCTGATCATGCGCTTGCCGGGTCGCCTCAAGAACGGCCAGGTAGCTGATAACCTGGTCAGCTCCATCGACTTGATGCCGACGATATTATCGATATGCAGTCTGCAGGTGCCCAGAACGTGTACCGGAAAGGATAAGTCAGCGGCTGCACTTGTGAGGCAAAGCCTGGCGGACGAGTCTATCTATGCAGAGAAGGCGGGAGACTGGCGGGCTGTGATAATGGGCCCGCACAAGTTGGTGGTCGAATCTATCGATGGCGTTCAAACTCCAACAAAACTGTTCGATCTCGCAAATGACCCTTATGAAATGAATAATCTCGTCGATCTTGCCAGGTATGCTGATCCACAGGCAACACTCTTGGCTGAACTAAACGCCTGGAAGCAAAAAACCTACGATCCATTCCCCGCTACACCTCCCAAGGCCAAGAACATGTATGACGTCTAAGCGTTGACCAAAGTCAGAGTAAGAGAGACGTCAATGGTAGTTGGCGAAAAGAACGGGGTTCATCTTCCCGGATCGCCACGCTGGGCTGTACGCACACAGCGGACATAGTTGTAGATGCGAATCTCGTCTTTCTGGGGGCCTAACC
This sequence comes from Planctomycetota bacterium, assembly GCA_030641115.1. GTDB lineage: Bacteria > Planctomycetota > Phycisphaerae > Sedimentisphaerales > Anaerobacaceae > DAOWID01. The sequence goes on from DAOWID010000435.1 coordinate 11,348, forward strand.
CGTTCCGATAGTTGGCTGGGTCACCGCTCTTGGGATCGCTCCTTTGTGCGCCCGCACCGTGTGCGTTCATAGGCTCTCCGTTCCATTTCCACGCCGAAAGCGCCCGACCAAAGCACACATAAATTCCAAAAAGGTTATCCCCGTGGGTCGTGCTGGTCCAGAACCAGGATTCCGTTTTGGTAAGATCGAAGATGGAATCGATCGCTGCACTCGGATATGCAGCGTCGGTAGCGTCGGGTGCCCGTGTGTAATCGACGATGCTCTGAAGCTCTTTGGCGTTGGGCAGTCTCCAGTCATCATTGCGTGAGCATACTCGTTTTGGTACTATTCCAGGTGGATGCTCGTTGAGACCGGCGGATTAAATGCGAGCAGGTCAGACTGACGGTCAATGAATTGTGTGGAAAGGGGTTCAAATGACTCGTAATACGATTTCTCGACGTGATTTTCTTCAGACGATTACGATTGGAGCTACTGCTTTGGCGATGCCGAGGGTGCTGTACGGCAACGCTATCTCCCGGAAAAAGCCAAACATTCTGTTTTTGCTGGCTGATGATCAGCGCGGCGATACGATCGGCGCCTACGGCAATGAGCACATCAGAACGCCGAATCTTGACAGACTTGTCGCTCGGGGATTCAGCTTCAGGCGCAACTACTGTCTCGGATCAAGCGGCGGAGCTGTGTGCGTTCCCAGCCGAGCCATGATCCATAGCGGGCGGTCATACTTCAACGTAGATTCCACAATGAGAGGTGTTAAGATCATGCCTGAACTGCTGCGCGAAAGCGGCTATACTACCTTCGCGACCGGCAAGTGGCATAATAAGGAACAGTCCTTTCTGCGTGGTTTCGAGAAGGGCAAAGCGGTGTTTTTCGGCGGTATGGCAGACCATACGAAGGTGCCAGTTGTCGATCTCTCACCGGCAGGTAAACTCACTAACAAGCGTATCGGCGACAGGTTCTCCAGCGAGCTGTTCACCAACGCAGCGATCGACTTTCTTGAGAATTACAAAGAGGACAAACCGTTCTTCGCTTATGTGGCATTTACCGCTCCGCACGACCCGCGAAATCCTCCCATGAAATATCGCAAGATGTATTACAAGGACCGTCCGCCACTGCCGAAGAACTTCATGTCCCAGCACTCGTTCAATAATGGACATATGGCGGGGCGCGATGAAAACTTGGCGCCATGGCCCCGGACCGAGGACGTCGTCCGCGATCAACTGGCGGAATATTATGGCCTGATTACGCATCTGGATGAACATATTGGACGAGTTTTGAAAGTGCTGAGGAAGTCAAGCCACGCCAGAAACACCATCATTATCTATGCCGCCGACCACGGCCTGGCTGTTGGAAGTCATGGACTCCTGGGCAAACAGAATATCTATGAACACAGCATGGGATGTCCCCTGATCTTTGCCGGGCCGGGAATTGGCAAGGGCGAGTCTACGCAGGCTTTTTCCTACCTCCTGGACATATTTCCCACCATTTGCTCGTTGACCGGGATTCCAGCCCCGACCGGCGTCGAAGGCAAGAATCTGCAGCCAATCTGGGAAGGTAAAGTCGCCAGCGTGCGCGATTCCGTATTTCTATCATTTGCCAAGATTCAACGTTCGGTGCGAGATGAACGATGGAAGCTGATTCGCTATCCCCAGGTCAATCACACACAATTATTTGATCTCAAAAGCGACCCTCATGAACTGCAGAACCTGGCTGATGATCCGAGGCAGGACAAGCGTCGAAAGCAGATGCTCGATATGTTAAGAAAATGGCAGCAGAAGGTAGGTGACAACCTGCCGCTGACTGTTGAGAGTCCGGCCCCTCTTCAAATCGATATGACCGGCCGTGAGCGTAAACCGGACCGTTGGCAGCCGGAGTGGATACGCCGAAAGTATTTTGGAAACGACAAGTGAAAGACAAATCTTCCGCTATCTTAGTTGCCGGAGAAGCGTTGTAATGTGCAAACAAAAAGGATTCACGCTGATAGAGCTTTTGGTCGTGATTTCGATCATCGGATTGCTGATGTCGATACTGATGCCGGCACTGCAGCGCGTAAGAAAACAGGCAAGGGCAGTTGCCTGCCAGGGGCACCTGCGTCAATGGGGGCCAATCTTCTCCATGTATTTGGAGGATAACGAGGGCAAGTTCAGCGAGTTTAGCCCGGACGTAGAACACATATGGATAGCCGTATTGAGGCCGTACTACCAGGACCCGGACGTATGTCTGTGCCCGACTACTACTAAGACCTGGATGGATGGAGTTATCGGCACGTTTGTTGCCTGGGACTGGAGAGCCGCACAAGGCCTTCTTCAGGACGAGTTCTATGAGTATTATGCCGGAGCTTACGGCAGCTATGGCAAAAATTCATGGCTTTCCCAGGCAGGCACAGGGGCGTTTTCGGATCGTGGTCCCTCCTGCTGGCGGAATATCAAAGATATCAAGAATCCGTCGCAGGTGCCGCTGCTTTTGGATTGCAACTTCTTAGGCGGCTTTCCGGAGCATACCGATTCGCCTCCGGAGTATGATGGGTATTTTGATGTGGGCTATGATGAAATATCTCGTTACTGCATCAACCGGCACGAGGGCTACATCAATGGCCTTTTTGCGGATTACTCCGTCAGAAAGGTTGGGCTTAAGCAGTTGTGGAGGCTTAAGTGGCATCGGGATTTTGACACACGCTTCATGTACGGTCCCTGGCCGGAATGGATGGACCATATGAGAGACTATTAGAGGCTCTGAGTGAAAACGAGAGTCACACAGAAAAAGGCTGGTCTGAAACGCCAGTCTTTTCCATTTGTTGCGGTTGCCTTTTGAGCGTATTATCTAACCCGGTCGAGCCGGAACCAAACAGGGTTGGATAGAACGCTGACGCCTCAGCGAAACGACCTTCTGCTCATAAACATCCATCGGATTCGCACTCCGTAAGGAGTCCTTCGGACGACCGCAATCTCCCTGCTTAGCCTCTTTCAAAAAGCTTCTGCAAAATTGCAGGTTAGGCATACTTTGACGAGAAAAAATCGTTTTTTGATTTTTTCTTGTTAAACAGCTCGCCCCTGAGGGGCAAGTTGTTCGTTAACAAATAGTTAAGCGATTACTTAAGAAAATCAAAAAACGGATTTTCTTAAATAATATATGCCTAACCTGCAATTTTGCAG
>DAOWID010000278.1 GCA_030641115.1 Planctomycetota bacterium
ACAGTATGCTTTGCACCGACGGACGAAGGTAAGGCCCTGCGTTGTAAACAGGTATCAAAATGGAAACTAACGGCTCAGTCATTAGTACTATCGAGCTCCTTTGTCGTAGATTGGGATGTGATAAAATCATGGATGCGGTTTTTGATAGACCTGAATTTTCTACGCCAACCAACGTAATATCGTGGGTCGTATGGATCATCCATAAGATTCCGTATTATTTCCTGCCTCCATTGGAGCCGACCTCTTAAGTCTTTGTAACGTCCTGCTTGTAATCCGACTGTCACAGCAGCGGCAGTCTCAAAGCTTTCTTTGTCCTTAATGAGGCAGTAGTGGCTTTTAGGGTCGTCCATGTGTTCTTGGCAAATCAGCGGATAATAAAACCCGTTTATGTAGCCTGCAGCCGCCATTTTCTGCCAATATTGGTTCATAGTCTTTCCTCGTATCGGCCCTATTTTTCTGAAAGTCTCACGTTTAATCAATAGCCCGGTTCCACACGTCCAGGGATGTCTGAAAATCTGATGTTTCCCAAAGCTTTGTATCTTATGCTTAGCACGTTCATAATCAAAGTCCTCAGGAGAAAAATGCCAACACGCAACAACCCCAAGATTATCGATGTCGTTGTGGGCTTGAGCAAGCTTGCCTGTCCAGCCTGGTGTTAGTAGGCAATCGTTATCGAGCTTGCCTAAAAGGTCGGCTTTCGATTTGCTCCATATTCTGTTTATCGCTGCCGTCTGGCCTACATTCTCTTTCGAAAGTATTATATCTGATATTCGAGGATCGCTTACTTCATTCTCAAGATGTTTTACCGTACCATCTGTTGAAGCATTGTCCCAAATGGTTAAAGAGAATTCCTCTTCCGGGTCAGCCAACACTGATGCTAACGCCAATTTAGTGTATTCCAATCGATTGTAAGTTATAAAAATCAAATCTATCTTCATAATTCACGTTTGCAAGCAGCAAGGTCTCTATAAATCCGGTCCAACATGCTTTCCACTGCTTTTTGACAAAATTCAAGTCTGTTTCTGATAAACATCTAAAATATTAAAACTCAACATAAGCCTTCCATGTAATCTCTCAAAACTTATGTACCGGTTCATACGTACACCAATGTTTGAACTCATGAGGTATCTATCGAGCCCCCAATCTTGTCAGTCGCCAAGTCTTTCAAGTCACTGCACTTGGAAATCACGTCGTCGAGAACCTTCTTAACCCGGCTGCTGGATTCCAAAGCAAGTCGGCTCCGTAGAACACCCTGCCAACGCCGCGGATTCTCCGCCATGGCCGAAATAGCGGCGATTCTCCGGAACTCGGTCAGATCTTCCACCCATTCGGCGAGCATTTGCTGAGCCCCCTTCTCCGGTCGAGACGCCAGCACTTGAGCCGCTGCGCACCAGAGACCGATTGGGCTTGATGCCGACAGATTGGCCAGAAACTGACTAAGCTCAGGCCATTTCGTTTTGCGTGCGAATCGGCGGAAGGCCGCCAGACGGAGAGTTACGTTGACAAAGCGTGAGCCTGCAATTTTGTCCGGCGAACGAATGGCCATCCAATTTTGCCATAGCCACCGAGTACGCCGCTCCAATTGGCGACTTACAAAAAACAACAACGTTTCAAGGTAAAGATAGATGCGCTGAGAATTAGTAACTGAAGCATGGTTTATCAGCTGAAGATACTCATAACACCTTCTTGAAAATGCGAAGCGAACAGACTTGCGGTCCGGGTCAATGCGAATAAGATGTTCCTGATAATCCCTTGATTGTTCAGAGCATCGGTACACCATGGTCTTCGGTATGAAACAGAACGGGCCGACTAAGCTTAACTCCAAAGCAAAGATATCGTCTGTCCCCAAAATGTTGCGTACCAGCCCGGTCTTCTTCAATGACTCCCTCCTGACTACAGCATAGATGGGATCGAGCCTACTGCGCGTCCAAAGCATCCGGCGAAAACGTTCGTGTGCCTTTGACGAGTTCACACCATGAGGCTTGTCATACAAGCAAAAAAACTTGCCCTCATCGTCAAAGTAGATGCTTTGGCAATAGCACAGAATCGCCGATGGGTGCTCTTCCAGCATATCCACACATTGTTCAAGATATTCGGGAGCCCACGAGTCATCGTGTCCGGCCCACTTAAAGTATTCAGCGGAGGACAACTCAAAGACGCGGTTAAAGTTTCTTGCAGCACCAAGATTTTTTTCATTGCGATAATAACGGATCCGCGCATCTTTTTTTGCATACTGTCTGCATATTTGCTCGGTCAGGTCGGTTGAGGCATTGTCAGAAATAATCAGTTCAAAATCCTTAAAGGTCTGGGCTAAGAGTGATTCGATCGCCTTTCCTACATATTTTTCGCCGTTATACACAGGCATTCCAATACTGACACGGGGCTTTTTTTCTGGGGTTTTCATTCACACTGTCCTCTTAATCTTCTAAATCAACACAACTTATATTGTTAATTCTGGACCTCGCAGGGCGAAGCCGGCTTGGGCCGCTGCAATTGGCGCCCGAGGTCGATCAACTCTGAAATTGGGGATATGCCTCGCGCAAGCGCACAGGAACAGGCCACGTAAACCACAGTACATATGGCAAATCCTATGGCAAGTCGTGTGATGTCGGCGCCCCAGCCGGGCAGCAGAACTTTAAAGGCAACTATGGCAACAGCTGCTGCCAGGCCAGCAAGGGCCGAACGCCAAACTGCGTGGAACATATCGACCGTGTTGACCGGGGTGGTGATGCAACTGTACCAGTAAAAAGGCACGAAGAATATAACATTGCAGATTGCATAGGCCGCAGCCACACCAACAGCTCCAAAAGGCAGACCGATAGCAAATGCAGTCAGGACACAGACCGCAGAAACCACACCCAGTCTCAACATTCGATCGGTACGGCCGGTTGATACGAACAACCACCCGGTAGTACCCATGATTGGCTGGATCAAAGCCGCCACACCCAGCACCGCAAAGATTTTACTTGAAGCCATCCACTGTTTTCCAAGAACCAAGCCGATTATTTCGTCAGACATAAAGATCATAAACATCACACCCGGCATGGTAACGAAGGCAATTAGCGAAATTGCCTTGAGGTAGTATCGCCGATATTGTTGTGGGTCATTCTGCAGACGGCTGAGCGCAGGGATTGCAACAGCCGCCATCGGACGCGTGACCTGTTGCAGCGGAAGTAGCAGCAGCCCATACGCCTTACTGTATAGACCCAGTTGACCGGCCCCCCAGAACCTGCCGATGAGTACGTTGTCCAAATTTCTTGCAAAGTAGTTCATAAAATTGAAGCCTGTCAAATTTCCGCCGAAAGCCAACATGGTTCGAACGCCCGAACTGCGTACCGGCCAGCCGGGACGCCATCCACAAGCCGCCCAAACACCAATCGCGCCGGCAATTGCTCCTGCTAATTGCATAATTACTAATGCCCAATAACCCGCTCCATACCATGCTGCGATAATGGCTGCAACAATACTCACCACCATAGCAATAATCCCGATTAAGGCCAGAGTACCAAAACGCATTTGCCTCCTCAACAGGGCCTGATGCTGGATAGTGAACCCGCCGAAAATAAACGCACTTGCCAAAGCCAATGTAACCCAGACCAAACGCGGCTCTCCGTAGAACCAAGCAATAGCCGGCGCCAGAACCGCAATGACCAGCATGACTGCCAGGCTAAGCCCCACATTTATCCAGAAAAGTGTACTGATTTGGTCATGATTTATCTCGTTTCTCTGAACGGTTGCCATGGACAGGCCCATATCCTTGAACATCATTACAAAGCCGGTAACAGCCGTAACCATCGCAACCAGGCCAAAGTCTTGTGGGGTAAGCAGACGAGCAAGAACAATTGTCGAGCCCATCTGGAGAAAGAACCTTGCCCCCTGAGCAACCATTGTAACAGCCCCGCCCCGAACAGACCGGCCTTTCAAATCGGTCTTCAGATATTCGGTATCAAAAAAACTGCTCGTTGTTTCTTCGGCAGACAGGCTTACTTTTTTAGTTTCTGTCGGCGCATTTGGCATCTGCTGTTACCTTAGAATTCGTTTCAATGGCGCACAAAAACCGCCGAAGGCGCAGAGTTTCCTCTGCACCTTGGCGTTCTTGCTTTACAGCACTACCATCGCCGTGTTACTCGGTTCACCTTCACCGGCTTTGTTGACGGCGATTATGCGGTATTCCATCTCCTTGCCGGTCGGCTGCTCGACCAGTGTAGCCTCTGTGATAACGGCGGTGGCTACTTCGACCCAGGGGCCTGCCGGACGCTCGCGTCGCATTACCTTATAGGCTGCGGGTACACCACCGTCAACTGGGGCCTTCCAGTCCAAGAACACCCAACCCGCTCCCTGTTTCGGCGCTTCGAGCAGTCTCACCTGGCCGGGCACCGCCAACGGGGTCTTGGCCTTACGACCGGCCCAGCCGATGAGCTTGAGCTTGTCATCGTCGAAATCGACAGTGTTCTCCGCGTAGCGGATGTCGCTCCTCATTGCATCGACCAGGTCGTCTAATGCCTCATCCTTGGCGCCGGTCGCCTCTTCGGCTGCCGCCTGGGCAGCGATAGCTCCATTTTTAGCGCTTTGATACGCACTTACCAGAGCAGTCAAATCCACCGGTGCTATCGGCGGGGCTGGATATACCGCCGCATTGTCGGTAAGTCCGCTCTGCATTGCCTCTGCTAACGCTACAATATCAGCTTCTGTGATTGGAAATCTGGCCATAATCATAACTCCTTTCTGTAAAACAAGTTAACATTAAAAAGTACAGTTATAAAAAGCCTGCGAATACTCTTAATATGCGGCTAATTAAAGTTGATTGGTGGCAAATCAA
>DAOWID010000365.1 GCA_030641115.1 Planctomycetota bacterium
GGCGAAGTAGATGATTCCGTCAGCCAGGACTGGGCCCCCACGTGCCGGCCAGCGAGAAATCACACGCTCGTTTCCCAAGAGCTTCGGACCCTTATGATCCTGTGGAGCTCCGCTGAACTTCCAAAGCAATGTTCCCTGCTCTGCATCAAGACAGTAAAGGTAACCGTCATCAGAGACGAAATAAACCTTATCCCTCCAGGCGATTGGCGCAAAGCGGACTGGGCCTTCTGTGAGGAACTTCCACCGCACCTCGCCTGTGTCCGTGTTGAGCGCCGTGACACTGTCATCAACCATCGAGGGCACAAACATCGCCCTGCCCATTACGACAGGCTCGTATGAGCTGTCGAAACACAATCGCGATTCTTCAGGAAAGGCCGGTCTGGGCGGTGGCAATTCCCGCATCCACTGCAGATATAGCTGAGACGGCAGTTCGGTGGGTGACGCTGCACTGCGATTTGCATCAAAACGCCACATTGGCCAGTCGGCACAAAGGCCATCTTCAGCGCTTGCAAGTTCAGAAAACGATGCAGGCAAAAGAAAAATACAAACGAGGAGCATCCTTAGCGAAACAAGAGCAGGTTTTCGTAAGTTCATAAGCTATCTCCTTGCCGGACCGAAAATGAATGGTTGAACGTTCCTATGTGTATGCGGGACGGTTCCTTGACTTCCTATTAGCACTGTGTCAACTGCGATTTTGTGGGTCAAAACCTGCGGTAAAACCGCAGGCTAAATAGAGATTGCTTCGCTTCGCTCGCAATGACACTCACCATTTTGACCTTGGTTTCCTACGAGCTCCGAACAACTCAGAAGCCTCATACGTGCACAAGTGTAGCAGATTACCGGTGAATTACAAGGCGGCATAGGCGAGGTACAAAACGTGATCACATCCACAAAAGTCCCGTTACCAACACAGCTCTACGTGCCTTTTATAAGCAGAGAAAGAAATCAAGCTAATTGACAGTCTTTCGTATGCTTCTAATTCTGTGACGGAGGTCGACGAAATGGCACAAACAGAGTCTATCAATAGGCGGTGGCAGAAGCCAAAACAGAACCCAATACGCAGTTTTTCCAAAGACGGTGTCGTCGCAATTAACCTCTTCAGAATCGGTATATGTTCGGCAATTGTATTGCTCTTTTGGGTGTCTTCATGTACCGCCGGAGGCTCCGGGCCCGGACTTGGAATCAAAGTGGGTGCCCAAACTATCGAGAGTCCCATTGATCTCGAGAAAACAACGCGGGCTCGATATGAGCTGGAGGTCACCAGTCGACGGTTCTGCGCCAACCATTTCGATTTTGCTCTGACGTTCGGCGGCTCATCGCTCGGTTCGTTTACCGATGGGTACGTAGGTGGGGATGACGGTGTGCTCATCGAAGATACCTTTACAGACGACCTCTATCTACTTGACCTTCGGCTGGCTGCACGTCTGTATCCGTTTGGTGCCGGCGGTGGGATCCGCCCGTACATTGGGGCGGGCATCGGCTACTTCTGGTTTCTGGATTCGTGGGAAGATGAGTATTCTGATACCGTTGAAGACCCCCCGGGTGTGTTTCATACTCTCACGGAGTCCCAAGAGGGCACAGACACCGTGGCCAACGGCTTCTTTACTTTTGTCGCGGCGGGTCTGACAATGCCGATCAGATCAAACTTCGAGCTGCTGTTCGAACTGCAATACGATTTCGACAAGCAAGACTCAGGCTTCGACTTTGGCGGCCCTGCGTACATGTTCGGCTGCCGCTTCCGGTTTTAGAGGTGAGGAAGACCCGCGTGCGGATCTTCACCGGATGGATACGGGCCCGCCCGACTTTGTCTCTACGGCACACTTGTGCGTGTCACTAAAACCATCACCACGACTGAGGCCAGGAAATGGAAATCTCCTGCAACAGGCGAATCGGCGTGACTGAGACAGATCTTGCTCTGCAGGGCTCGGCCAGAAAATATAGAACGACCGGCTCCGCATCCGGATTCACTTGTGGCATCCGGCGCAACCGGTGGCGCGGCACGATGTGCAGCTCGAGCGCGTCGAGGGCTGACCACCATCTTGGCTCGAACTTGACATGGCGAACACCGGGGGCTTGCGGCGGACTCGGCTGCCGGCACATTGCGGGCACTTGACCTTGTCGCGCGATGAGCGTACAAGCTGCTCGAATTGAGCGTCACACTGCTGACAGTGGTATTCATAGATGGGCATAGGATCACCTCACCGCACCAGGCCCTCAACGGCCGGTAGCTTCCGTACAAATTCCGGCTCTATCCAAATACACTTCACTCGGACTCTCGAACATAGTCCGCTCTGGAACTAACCCATCTTGCAACATTATATAACAAACACATCCGTCTTTGCAACCACAGATGAAAGTAAGAGCCGGCAATTTTCTCATTTTACGCAGTCCAAGCCAGGTATTATAATCGGATTGCTGTCATTGAGTATACTAGAATCGTTTTTCACTTTGTTTGAGATGGAGCCTGAGAAATGAAACACTTTATTGTCTGTAGTTTGTTGTGTTTATTCGCTGTCAGCATATCAGGGTGCACAAAGCCTGTCGAAATCATTGCGCACCGTGGTGCATCATACCTGGCCCCGGAGAACACTATGGCTTCAGTCATGCTCGGCTGGGAAAAAGGAGCCGATGTGGAGGTCGACGTGCATTTGTCGAAGGACAATCGCATTGTCGCAATCCACGATGCCTCGACGAAACGCACCGCCGGAATAGACCTGAAGGTCAGTGAGACTACGTCTGACGAGCTGCGCAAGCTCGATGTGGGACGTTTCAAGGCAGAAGAATTTGCCGGAGAGCGAATCCCTTTTCTGGCTGATATTATCAAGACAATTCCTCCAAAACTAAAGCTCTACGTCGAAATAAAATGCGGAGAAGAGATATTGCCCTTCTTGCGGCAGGTTATTCTTGAGAGCGGCAAGATGTCACAAATTGTCATTATTGGGTTTAACCTGGAGACAGTGACAGCATCCAAGGAACTAATCGATGTCCCCACATATTGGCTCAAGGGGACCGCCAAAGACAAGGAGACTCAGAAATCGATCCCGCATGATGCAAAACTTGTTCAGACTGTTCAGGATAAAGGCCTCGACGGTCTGGATGTTCATTATGCAGGTGTTACGGAAGACTTCGCCCGTGCCGTTAAGGCCGCAGGGCAAAAGCTCTATGTCTGGACAGTGGACAATCCTGAAGAGGCAATTCGGCTTGTCAAACTTGGAGTGGACGGGATAACCACCAATCGCCCCGGCTGGCTTAGAGAACAGTTGAAAAATAGGAACAGGAGAGACAGCAAGTGAACATGCTGCGAGTTTGGCCGATTGTTTGCCAGTTCGGCATCGGTGCCCTGCTGTGTCTAATTGGAATCTGGTGTGGCTTGCGCGGCGGATACCTTAACCTAAAAGTCCGCGAAGACCGCCGGCTTCTGGCGATACTCATCGCCGGGTACTTGCTGATGCTGGCCATCGCGTGCATCTTTACATTCCTCGCCCCCCATTGGGCAATCGGAGATTCGGTATGATTGCTCAGGCTATCGGTGGAAATCTCGATTACGTCGTCATGCTGGGCTACTTTGTTGCGGTGTTAGGATTCGGCCTGTACTTCGGGCGCTATACTGCCACTACGAAAGACTTTTTCTTCGGGGGACAAAGGTTTTCATGGTGGCTAATTGCCTTTTCGTGTGTCGCTACGGTCGTGGGAAGTTACAGTTTCGTCAAGTACAGTGCAGCCGGATTTCGATATGGCATTTGCAGCACTCAGTCTTATCTCAACGATTGGTTCTGGATGCCAATCCTGGTGCTCGCCTGGATACCGATTGTATATTACATGAGGATTCAGTCGGTCCCCGAGTACATGGAAGCTCGTTTTGACAAAAAGACGCGCGTCGCCGCCACGTTCATCATTCTGCTTTACATCATCGGCTACATCGGTATTAACCTTATCACCTTAGGCAGGATGCTGCATACGCTGCTCGACTGGCAGGTCATGACGGGGGCGGTGGTGACAGCGGTAGCGGTGGCCTTATACGTATACATTGGTGGGCAAACGGCGATTATTATGACCGACCTTGTCCAGGGACTGATATTGCTCATTGCGGGCCTGGGGCTGTTCGTTGCCGCTATCTATCACTTCGGGGGTTTCGGCGAATTCTGGTCACTGATTCCACAGGAACACAAGTACGCTTTTTCGGATTTCAACGCGCCGCCCAAGTTCAGCTTCATTGGCATCTATGTCCAGGACGGACTGGCCAACACCGGAGCGCTCATGCTCATGCACCAGGGTTTTATCATGCGATTTCTCTCACTCAAGAGTGTCAAGGACTCGCGTCGGATGGTGGTCTGCTGGATCCTTGTGCTTGCCCCGCTGGCGGCAGTCGCCACCAGTTGCGGCGGGTGGATCGCCAAAGCGCTCGTCAACAATGGTGACCTGCCCACTATCGAGCCGGGCGATTCTTTTGTCAGGGCTGCCGATTTTCTGTGTGCGCCGGGGATCTTCGGGTTTGTGCTCGCAGCCTTAACCGCAGCGTTGATGAGTACCGCCGATTCACTTATCAACGCGGTAAGCGCGATATTCGTCAACGACATCTGGCGACCATACGTCAAGCCCGACAGGAGCGACAAACACTATCTGCGGGTGGCGCGAATTACGAGTCTGTGTGCGGCGGGTTTGGGCCTGGCCCTTGTTCCCATATTCATGAGAGACACAATCTATGGCGCGCACAGTATGTTTACGGCAGCCGTGACACCGCCGGTTCTCACAGCCATTTTTTTAGGGATTATCTGGAAGCGCTACACGCCTGCGGCTGCCTTTGTAACCATTGCTGGTGGAGCGGTCCTGATCGGCTTATCTTTCATCTGGCCTGATGTACTCGTGGGGCCGCTTGACTTCGGAATGGGGCCGGACAGTTACAAATTCATGCGGGCCCTGTTTGGTCTGTTGGCGGCCGGTACGCTGGGCGCGTCCGTAACGTGGTTTACTAAACCCAAACCTGAAGCCGAACTGAAGGGCCTTGTCGCCGGGACCCAAATAGACGCGATGCGCAAGTTCAAAGGAGGAGAGCCCAACCAAAGACCTGGCCAAAAGGTGCGACTCCAGACGAAATTCGACCGAAGCCTCTCAGGAAAAAACGTGGTCATTGTCCCTCAATTGGCGCTGGACAAAATGGCCGCTGAACCAGATGACTTACTGTATGCTAGCCATATCCGCTGGTGGTACGGAGGGCTGCGCTCTGTTCACGTCAAAGCAGGCCAGCCTGCGAGTTCAAACCAGAGTGAGCTAATCCTAATCAGTCCGGGAGATGCTGCGACGGCACATTTTACCGAAGGACAACAAGTGGTGGTCGAAAAAATTATGTAAGGCCCGGACACGCCAATGTGGCGCACGGAGCTTATAACCGGACTTTTGTAAAATTGAGATTAGGCATACTTTGAAAAGGAAAAATTTGTCCTGCTACAGTTCAAGCCTGCGCCGAGACGAATTGCTTGATTTTTCCTTTTCAAACAGTAACTGTTTGATGATAACTACTTAGCCTGATTGTTTAAGGAAATCAAAAAACGGATTTCCTTAAATAATATATGCCTAATCTCAATTTTGCAAAACTCTTTTTATAACCGACAACTGAGTGACACTGAGACAATGGACCTCAAAGATCTGCTCAACACAACCTTTGACTGCGAGTGTGGACGCAGCCACGATGTCCCTATCAGGAACCTCGTCTATGCTGAGGATGCTCTGGAACGTTTGCCCAAGATACTGGGCTCCTTCGTTGACGGACGCCGCGTTGTTCTCGTTGCCGATCAGCGAACCTGGGCCATTGCTGGTGAGGGCGCCCGACAGGTACTTGAGCACAAAGGTTGGTCGGTAAACCACATCATTGTCCCCGACACCGAGCGTGGCGGTCCCGTTTGCGACGACACCACTCATGCCTGGCTCAACAGCAAGTTGCCCGCCGCCGACATCGCCCTTGCGGTCGGCTGCGGCGTCATCAACGACCTGACCAAATGGTTGGCTTTCGACCGTGACTTACCTTACGCCGTTGTCGCGACTGCCGCAACTATGAACGGTTTTGCCGCCTCCAATGTTGCGCCCGCTCTGAAAGGCGTGAAAACCATTCTTTCGGCCCGTCCACCTTTGGCGGTTTTTGCTATCCCTTCCGTCATCACCAATGCGCCCTTTGAGCTAACAGCCGCCGGCCTTGGCGATACCATCGCCAAACCCATCAGTACGGCTGATTGGATACTAAACCACATCTTCAACGACGAATATTTCTGTCGCTACTGCAGTGAAATAATCAACACATTGGAACCGTACTATTTCGACCGCGCTGAGGACATCAAGAAGCGCCAACCCGCCGCCATCGAGGCTCTATTTGACGCCCTGCTGTACTCCGGCATTGCCATGACTATCGTGGGGACTTCTGCACCGGCCTCTGGTGGCGAGCACCTGCTGAGCCATACACTCGATATGATGTCCAGCATTGACGGCGTTGCCCACGATCTGCATGGTCGACAGGTCGGCCTGGGCACGCTATTTGCCTCGGCCATCTATGACCGCATCTTTCAGGTCGAGCCCCCCCGCTGCTACCCTTTGCCCCCCGACATCGACAGAGTCTTCTGGGGAAGATTAGCCGCGAGTGTCGGCCAACAATACGAACAGAAGAAACCCATGCTCCAGACCATCCGCGAGAAGCTGACCGACGGCAAGACTTGGCGGGCCTTTCTTGCTGCCTGCCGCCAGCAGGTTCGTTCCCCTCATCAAATCAAGAATTGCCTAAGAACTGCCGGCGCCGCCCATACGTTTGCGGATATTGGATGCTCCCGCGAGCGGTTGCTCGCTGCCATCCTGCACATGCACGAAATTCGTACACGACCTACGGTTATTGACCTCGCCTGGATCCTGGGCATCCTGCCCGGAGCAGCCGATGAAATAATAGACCGCTGGCTTACTGATGAAGGAGCCCCTGTGGGAGCGGAGGGAGAGGAAAAGCGAGATAACCCACAGGGGCTTTGAGGACGTTTCATTATACCCTCCCTGGTGCTGGAGTCAAGAACATTAAAAGGTCGTGTAAGGAAAATTTGGCATGGTTCAAATAGCTCAGATTCTGGGTAACATTGATTTGTGACTCCATAGTGGGTGGCAGCCTCAAATCCGAAGGATTTGGGGATGGTTACGCCGCTTTTGGAGCTTTGCCATCCCCAAGCTGCGCTTGAGGCTGCCACCCA
>DAOWID010000462.1 GCA_030641115.1 Planctomycetota bacterium
AGATGAAGGCAAAGAAAAGCATGTTCCCGTGATCGAAAAGGTCGATGGCGGCATCAAAGTGAAGGTCGGTAGCGTTCCTCATCCGATGGAGGCAGAGCATCATATTGAGTGGATTGAGATCATTGCTGACGGCAAGGCATATCGACAGTTTCTAAAACCCCTTGAAGCGGCTGAGGCGGTATTCAACGTCGAGGCTGACACAATTACAGCCCGGGAGCACTGTAACCTTCACGGCCTGTGGGAGGGCAAGTAACATGATCGGCAAGAAAATGGAAAAGGCCTTAAACGACCAGATCAATGCAGAGCTATACTCCGCCTATTTATATCTTTCGATGGTAGCCTATTTTGAATCTGAGAATCTGCCCGGTTTTGCAACCTGGATGAGAGCCCAAACACAGGAAGAGATTATGCACGCGATGAAGATGTACGATTACGTAAATGAGCGCGGCGGCAGGGTCATGCTGAAAGCAATAGCTGAACCGCCCGCAAAATGGAAGTCGCCGTTAGCCGCCTTCGAGGCTGCCTGCAAACACGAACAGCTTGTCACGGGGCGTATTAATGATTTGGTGGATTTGGCTATCAAAGAGAAAGATCACGCGGCAAACACCTTCTTGCAGTGGTTTGTCAACGAGCAGGTCGAGGAAGAGACATCTGCCGACGCGGTAGTCCAGCAGCTAAAGATGGCAGAGGGCGCTCCAGATGCGCTGTTTATGATTGACCGTGAGTTAGGCCAGCGAGTATTCACGCCGCCTGCACGTGGAGGACAGCAATAATGGGTGCACCTTTCAATGCAGACGAAGTTTTTGAAATGGCCGAACAGATCGAGAGGAACGGAGCCAGGTTCTACCGCGCTGCTGCCGAAAAGTTCCCGGCGCTGCGTGATGCACTACTTGACCTTGCGGCAATGGAAGACGACCACGAAAAGACCTTCGCAGCCATGCGAGGCCAGCTTTCCACCAGCGAGCAGGTGCCACCTGTTTTTGACCCTGATGGAGAAGCACAGATGTATCTGCGCGCGATGGCCGACGGGCATGTCTTTAACGTTAAAGCTGACCCCGTGGAACAGTTGGCAGGCAAGAATACAGCCGAGGAAGTTTTGAAGATGGCTATCGGCCTTGAGAAGGACTCCATCGCTTTCTATGTCGGCCTGAAAGAGGCTGTCTCACGCAAGGCGGGCAAAGACAAGGTTGAGGCGATAATCAAAGAAGAGTTTGGGCATATTGCTACTTTGAACGAAAAACTGGCGGTTCTGGAGTAGTTGAGCGAGTTCCGGCGTGGACTAGTAGTGTGTCAAACTCGAAGTTATGGGTAAGAACCCCACGTGAAACCCATTCGGCTGCGCTCAGGGCAGGCGTGGGGCTAAATATTTAGTCCGCCTGTGGCGGATTCTGAACCATAAAATCAATATTGACAGCTTGTCATTCCTGCGAAAGCAGGAATCCAAAAACGACTGGGGAGACAGGGATGTTGGATCTGGAGTCCTTGTTCAAATTGAGCTATCCGATGTGCATATTGAGCTCAAAAAAAGATGGCAGACTCAATGGTTGCATTGTGAACACTATATTCCAAGTAGTCCCTGAGCCGCCGATGCTTGCCCTCAGTCTTAATCGCGAATGCCTCACCCACGAATATGTTACCGACAGCAAAGTCATCGCTGTCTCCATTCTGTCTGAGGAAGCGCCGCTGCCATTTATTGGCAGATTCGGCTTCAGATCTGGAAGAGACATAGATAAATTTGACAAGGTAAGGTATAGAATTGGCCAGACCGGCGTGCCAATAGTCCTCGATAATACCGTGGGCTTTTTGGAAGCCGAAGTCACCAAGGCCATTGAGGTTGTCACGCACACCTTATTCATGGCAAAAATTGTCGCCTGCCAGACGCTCGACGACAGCAAGCCGCCTGTGACCTATGCCTATTACCGCGATGTCAAACATGGCAGGACGCCCAAGAGTGCGGCAACATATATCAAGAAAAAGCCAAACACCAAATTGGCAAAGGGAGTTCAAAACATGAAAAAGTACAAATGTCTTATGTGCGGATACGTTTACGATCCTGCTGTTGGTGACCCTGATAATAGTGTCGAGCCTGGCACCGCGTTTGACGACTTACCGGATGACTGGGTCTGTCCGGACTGCGGGGCCGGCAAAGATGAGTTTGAGCCGATTGAGGATTAGGCCCAGTCGCGGAAAAGCTATTGGCGACTGAAAGGAATAGCAGCGATGCTTGAAATTCGGCCATCGGTAGCCGCACAAGATATTGTCTGTGCGGAAGTAGCAGCTCCGCCGTGTGCAGTGGTAGTTTTTGGGGCGTCTGGAGACCTCGTCCGCAGGAAGCTGCTTGTGGGTCTCGCACAGATTTTTCAACGCGGCTTACTTAGTGAAGAGTTCTATTTGTTAGGCTGCGGCAGAAAGAAACTTTCAGACCAGGATTTCCGCCAAATTGCCAAAGGAGCAATGCAGGAAAATGCCGATGATATATCGCTGAAGGCGATATCGCCTTTTGTCAACAAGCTCTACTATGTGAGCGGCGATTACAGTGACGCTTCGTTTTACAGCGACATCAGGACCAAACTCGCCGAGTTGAACAAAAAGCATAAGGTTGGTCCGCCTCTGGCGGATACGATTTTTTACCTGGCTGTACCCGCCTTTTTATATGGCACCATAATCGAACAGCTTGCCTCAGCGGGACTTTCCTGTACGGGTGAGTCTGATTCGAAGCAGCGGATCAGGTTAGTTGTGGAAAAGCCGTTTGGCCGAGATTTGAAAAGTGCTGCTCAATTGAACGGAATAATCCGTCAGTGCTTCGATGAGTCGCAGATATATCGCATAGACCACTACCTCGGCAAAGAAACCGTTCAAAACATCTTGATGTTCCGCTTTGCCAATACGATTTTTGAACCCGTTTGGAATCGTAACTATATCGACAGTGTACAGGTCACCGTAGCTGAGACACTCGGAGTCGAGCACCGGGCAAGCTATTACGATAAGACAGGTGCTCTTCGGGACATGTTTCAAAATCACATGCTTCAGATGCTTGCTTTAGTTGCGATGGAGCCGCCAATATCTTTTGAAGCGGACCACGTCCGCGACGAAAAGATCAAGCTTTTGCGGTCGATTCGCCCATTCAAACTTGACGAGTTGGACAGCTTTATTGTGCGTGGCCAATATGGCCCCGGAGTGATAGACGGTGAAGAAGTTGTCGGTTATCGCCAAGAACCCGGCATAAACGCTCAATCCAATACCGAAACCTTCGTCGCTGCGAAGTTGTTCATAGACAATTGGCGATGGAAGGGTGTTCCTTTCTACCTGCGGACCGGCAAAAGGCTTGCCAGCAAGGATACGGAGATTGCTATCACTTTCAAAAAGGTGCCGCATTCTATGTTCATCTCGATTGGCCTTGATGATATACCGCCTAACGTACTTGCACTGCAGATACAGCCGGAGGAAGGAATCTCTCTGGGTTTTCAGGCGAAACGCCCCGGCTCAAAAGTCTGTATGGGTACATTGAATATGAGTTTCAGTTACAAGAGCGTCTTTGGTGTCGATGTGCCCGAGGCATATCAAAGATTGCTTCTGGACTGTATGGCTGGCGATCAAACGCTCTTCACGAGGTTTGACGGCGTTGAAGTTGCCTGGCGATTACTAACGCCTGTACTCGAAGCTTGGCAGAATGACGATTCAGTACCCTACGAGTATCCTGCCGGCGGTTGTAGCTTTCCACGGGCCGACCGTCTTATCGAATCTGATGGCCGAAGATGGCGCAAAATTGGAGAATTAGGGTGATTTTGGCAACCGATAAAAATGCGCGCGAGGTGATATGGACTCCTTAAAGCGCCGGCACACTTCAAGCCTCGAATGCTTCGAAATTCCTTTTTGAGTAACCGTTCACGGCGCAAATGTGGCGTTTTATGTCATTGCGAGGCCTTTTTCAAAGGCTGTGGCAATCTAAATCGTTACATTTTAGATTGCTTCGTCGCAAAACTCCTCGCAATGACCCCAAGAACGCAACTTGTACGCTGTGAACGGTTACCTTTTTGAACCGTTGACTTGCGTATTTTTCGCCCAAAAAAGGCTTGCATATTGGCAACGGCCAGGGTACAATATGGGGGTCAGTCGTGTTCTATGTGTGTTGTGGATGAGTTCTGCAAAATTGCAGGTTAGGCATACTTTGACAAGAAAAAATCGTTTTTTGATTTTTTCTTGTTAAACAGTAAGTTGTTGTTTAACAAATAGTTAAGC
>DAOWID010000481.1 GCA_030641115.1 Planctomycetota bacterium
AACTTCAAAATCTATATCCTGGTTTGCATTATTGCGGCAGTTTGGTTCGGATATGACGGGTACTTCAGCAAGAAATTCAAGGAAGAACACGCGCCCGGTGGCATACCAGACGGCACTATGGTCTTCAATCAAAAGGCACCACCCTTCTTTATTGCCGGCGCAGTGCTCTTTGGGGCGTATCTGTTTGCAATACGAAATAAGAAAATCATCGCTGATGAGAATGAACTCAATATCGCCGATAAAGAAAGAATTCCTTACGATTCCATCCAAAAGATCGACAAAACATACTTCGATGAGAAGGGTTTTTTCATAGTCACATACAAAGGCAAAGACGGCAATGAGGCCAATCGCAAACTGAGCAGCAGAAAATATGACAACCTGGCGGGTATATTGGATCATCTGGTGGCAAAAATCAGTTGAAAAAGAACTGCCTAAAGTGTAAAGTGCCTAAAGTGAGCTAAAGTGACACGGAGTGTCATTGCGAGGAGCGCAGCGACGTGGCAATCTCGTTGCTCAGGTTTGAGATTGCTTCGCTTCGCTCGCAATGACAGAAATTTTAGGCACTTTAGTCACTTCAAATTTTAGGCGCTTGTTCGCGAGGGACGAGAATGAATTCTTGCGTTGTTGGACTACAATGGGGCGATGAGGGCAAAGGCAAGGTGGTTGATATCCTTGCCGAACACAGCGATATAGTTGTACGGTACAACGGCGGTTCCAACGCCGGCCACACGGTTGTCATAGGTGACAACAGGTTCGCTTTACACCTTTTGCCAAGCGGCTCGGTTCGGCCGAATATTAGCTGCGTAATTGCGAATGCCGTAGTAGTTGATCCGGAGGTGCTGATAAAAGAGATTGAAACGCTAGCTCAGAAGAATATCACCTTGAAGGACCGGCTCTTTATAAGTGAAAGCGCCCACGTGGTGCTGGATTATCACAAGAAGGAGGACCAGTTGCGCGAAGAATCGCTCGGGAAAAACAAACTCGGTACGACGATTCGCGGCATCGGACCTTGCTATGCAGACAAGGCCGGCAGAAGCTACGCCGTCCGTATGGGCGATTTTCGGGAGCTCGAACAGCTCAAAGAGAAGCTACAACGTATTGTGGAATACAAGAACAAGGTCTTCGCTGCCGTTTATGACGCCGAGCCAATGAGCGCCGAGGACATCTTCGTAAAGTGTAAGTTGTATGCTGACAAGCTGCTGCCGTTTACGATTGACACGACTGAATTTCTACACAAAGCAATCGGCGACGGCAAATCAGTCCTCTTTGAAGGTGCCCAAGGCTCGCTGCTGGATTTGGACCACGGCACCTTTCCATACGTAACCAGCTCGAACTCAAGCTCGCTCGGTATGCCTGCCGGTTGCGGTGTGCCGGCCAAAATGGTTGATAAAATCTTCGGCGTGGTCAAGGCCTATACAACAAGAGTCGGCGCAGGACCCTTTCCGACCGAACAGGACAACGAAATCGGCCAATACATTCGTGACAAAGGAAACGAATACGGCACGACGACGGGCCGGCCCCGCCGATGCGGCTGGTTTGACGCAGTAGCCGTATCATACGCCGCCAAGATTGGGGCTATCGATTCGGTAGCGTTGCTGCACCTCGACACACTGGCCGGCCTGAAGGAAATAAAAATCTGCAAAACGTACAAGATCAACGGACAGGAAAAAACCTTCTTTCCGACAAATGCAACCAGACTCTCACAGGCTCAGCCCATTTACGAGACCGTGGCCGGCTGGGATGAAGAGATAACGGAGGTTGGTGATTTTCATGAGCTGCCCGTAAATGCACAAGAGTACATTGGCCGAATCGAAGAGCAGATCAGCAAGCCAATAACAATCGTTGGGGTAGGACCAAAACGAAGTCAGACAATATTCAGGTAATGGAAAGTATCGAAGAAAAACTGGAAAGAACTGCCAATCGCTTGGGGCTGACGACCGAACACATACCCCGTCATATCGCGATAATCATGGATGGCAACGGCCGGTGGGCAGAGCAGAAAGGTCTGCCCAGAGCCGAAGGACATCGCCGGGGCGTAAAAGCAGCCGAAACAACAGCCCAATGCTGCGTTGATTTTGGCGTCGAATCCCTCACTTTGTATTCCTTCAGTATAGAAAACTGGAAGAGACCAAAAGCGGAAGTCAACATCCTTATGGATCTTTATACCCAGTACCTTATCGAATTTCGGCCTATGCTGATGAAAAACAACGTAAAGCTCGCTCATCTTGGCCAATTAGCTGGACTGCCGCCAGCGGTAAGAAGAGAACTTACAAAAACTATAGAAGCAACTGCAGGTAATGCCGGTATGACGTTCGGCCTGGCATTAAACTACGGTGGCAGAATTGAGATCGTGGATGCAACCAGAAAAATTGCCCAAGAGTACAAAGGGGGACAACTGCGGCTGGAAGATATCGACGAAGACTGCATAAGTCAACATCTATATACAGCCGGCCTTGCCGAGCCGGACCTTTTGATACGCACGGCAAACGAGATGAGAATAAGCAACTTTCTGCTCTGGCAGATTTCATATAGTGAATTCTACGTCACGAAGACTCTTTGGCCGGATTTCAATGAAGCCGCTTTGGAAAAGGCAATACTGGCATACGCACAACGAAATCGACGTTTCGGCACCGTCAAAAATGTGTCTCGTGAATCCTGAAGTCGATCGTGAACGAAATACTGGGTACGAGCAGCTATGCTCAAACACAGGTTACTTTCCGGGACGTTAATGGCACTGGCCTTTATAGGTGTTGTCATTTTCGACGGCTGGCTTGACGGCTCCTGGACTGCTTCGGTAGCCGACGATAAGCAGGTACGGGGGACTCTCGTTTGTATTCTTATTATCCTCTTAGTAATAGTTGCTCAGTTCGAATTGTCGAAACTGGCGGCGGCAAAAAACTTGAAGGCTTTCAGGCCTGTTTCAATACTCGGCTCGATTCTGTTGGCAAGCACATGGTACTGGCCGCAACTTGTCGAAATCTCGGCCCAGCTCTATCTATCTTTTGTATTAGTTTTTGTGCTAATGGCATTGCTCTTATCCCAATACCTTCGTTACGGCACCGAAAACCTGTTGGCCAACTGCGGAGCAAATTGTTTTTGTATCATTTATGTGGGACTCTTAAGCGGATTCGCACTCGCAATCACAATTGACTTTGGCGTCTGGTCACTGTTGATGGTTGTCTTTGTTGTAAAGTCTTCTGATATAGGAGCTTATGCAATTGGACGTCCATTTGGCAAACACAAGTTCTCACCTAAGATCAGCCCCGGCAAGACGTGGGAGGGTATGGCGGCTGCCGTCGTCACAGCAATTATGGCTGCCTTCGCATTTGCGGTCGGTTTTGATATAATGGGCAAGCGTATAATGGTTTGGTGGTTGGCAGTAATCTTTGGTTTTTGCCTTGCGTTTATAGCGCTGGCCGGCGATTTGATCGAGTCTATGATAAAGCGAGATGCTCAGCAAAAAGACTCAGCAAGAAACGTACCGGGCTTCGGCGGCATATTGGACGTTATCGACTCACCTTTGGTGGCGGCACCATTCGGATATTTGTTCTTTATGCTTTTTATATATGCCTAATCTCAATTTTGCAGAAGTTCATAAGAGAAAGGAAGAGCTTGGAGGTCACTATACAATTAGAGCCTACCGGCAGGCAGCTTGAGCTGTTTGGTCCTGCCGACCGTCACCTTCGCCTTTTGCGTCAATCCCTTGGCGTCCGGATCACGGCCCGTCAGTCCAAGTTAACAATTACCGGCACGGAAAAGAGTGTAAACACAGCCGCTGAAGTTATCGACAAAATGCAAAAGCAGCTAATCAAACACCGCTCGCTCACTACCACAGACATAAGCGCCTTTATCAGTCGAAAAGATTCGCCACCAAGCGCCGAGACCAGTGAAGCCATAAGTGTCTATTCCCCCAAAAAGGTTGTCGAGCCGTCGACTGCCGGACAGCTAAAGTATATCGAAGTGATGCTCGCCAACGATATTACCTTTTGTATAGGGCCGGCGGGGACGGGCAAGACCTATCTGGCAGTCGCAATCGCCGTCTCGATGCTAAAGAAAAAACAAATCAGGCGGATCGTCCTTGCGCGTCCGGCTGTCGAGGCCGGTGAAAAATTAGGCTTTTTGCCGGGCGATATTCAGGCAAAGGTAAATCCATATCTTCGCCCACTTTTTGACGCTCTTGAAGATATGATAGATTTTGCCCAGATGAAAAAGTTTATGGAGCTGGACATCATCGAGATCATTCCACTTGCCTTTATGCGTGGCCGGACTCTGAACGAAGCTGCTATCATCTGTGACGAGGCCCAAAACACTTCGGGCTTGCAGATGCTGATGGTGTTGACAAGATTGGGCCATGGCTCCAAAATGATAATAACGGGCGACATAACCCAAATTGATCTGGATACCGTCCGAGAAAGTGGGATGGTCGAGGCAATCAAAATACTGAAACGAATTAAGGGTATAGGTGTTATAGAATTAACCCAGAGAGATATCGTGCGACATCGATTGGTTCAAAACGTCGTGCGGGCCTACAAAAAGAAACAGAGGCCTCAGAAACAAAGAACGTGAACGAAAAACTTTGTCATTTCTGCGCAAGCAGGAATCTATTATCTCGCTATTTTACTGGATTCCCGCTTTCGCGGGAATGACAGTTGAGAATCGGTCAGTTTGAGTTGATTATTAGTTTTTCATTTTTGGTTATAGTTTCTGCACCCAGGTAAGGAATGTCTTTCTTTAGAAAAACAAGTCCCCGGCGAAGCCAAGTTCGCAAGAGCATACTTGCCGAGCGATCCTCAGAAATAAGCCGGCTCGCTGACGCTGACGTTATTACATCAGCCCTGCTGTGGCTGCTTTTCGTCGCTGTCTGCGTTCCTATTCTTTCATTGGAGCTGCTCAGAAAGGCAGACTATCGCTCTATAATACCGTTAGCCGTCATAGTGGTCCTAATTTCCGCAGGGGCCGGCTTCTATATCTACCACTACCAAAAGCGTGTTATAAAAAACCATACCAGAGCTTTGGCACTGGGCGGCCTCTTTGCCTTGCTGTTAGCCACTGCCAAGCTTGGTGTTCTATCGACCAGGCACACGGATTGGGCCACCGCTTGGGCCACCGGAACCGCCGTCACTGTGGCCATTGTTTTGACAATCGCTTATGACCAGCGGTTTGCAATGGGCATGAGTTTGTTCTATTGTCTGCTGGCTTGTTTTGCGGCACGGCCAACAACAAATGCCGCGGGAGCAATTGACGCATACGAACTGGCAAATATAGACCTGTTATTGACGATGGTAGCCGGCGTTATGGCCTGCTGCTTCTGTCTGAGAGAAATCCGCACAAGAATGAAACTGCTGGAAGTTGGCATCCTGGCGGCGGTAACGGTATTTGTAGCCGCATCGGCCCTGGGTTTTTTGGCAGGAAAGCCCCAGCCGACCGATGCCTCGGTGGAGAAATCCTGGGTCGCCCATGTATTCAGCAACGCGGGTTATCATGCAGGCGCAGCGCTTCTTGTTGGTCTGCTCATTCAAAGTCTACTTCCGGTCATCGAGAAAGTCTTTCGAATAGCAACAAGTATGACACTTCTGGATTATAGTGATGCGAGTCAGCCGTTATTGAAAAGGCTCGCTATGGAGGCACCCGGCACATTTAGCCATAGTCTGCTAATAGGCTCCATTGCCGAGGCCGCCGCTGAGGCTATTGGCCGAAACGGCCTTCTGTGCAGGGTTGGGTCTTATTACCACGATATTGGAAAAATCAATAAGCCCGACTATTTTGTAGAAAATGAGATGGGTTCGACCAGCAGGCATAAGGAGCTTTCGCCTGCAATGAGCCAATTGATTATTGTAGGACACGTCAAGGATGGAATAGAAATAGCGAAGGAATACGGTCTGCCCGTCGTGCTTCGGCAATTCATCGAAACACACCACGGCACAACATTGGTTGAGCCTTTTTTCAATGAGGCCAAAAAGAAACACGATGTCCCGAATTCTAAAGAACCATCTGGGCGAAAGCGTAAGGAGGCTCCGCCTTCGGAGAGCGAATTCAGATATGCCGGCCCAAAGCCGCGAACAAAAGAAGGCGCGATCGTGATGTTGGCTGACACTGTAGAAAGTGCCGCCAGGTCGCTGGCCGAAGCCACACCAACAAAGATAGAAGCTGTCGTACACAATATGGCAATGAAACGCCTGCAGGATGGCCAGTTCGATGAATGCGACCTCTCGCTACGGGAATTGCATCAGATAGAGGCAAGCATGTCAAAGACCCTCGCCGCACACTATCACGGTCGAGTCGTATATCCAAAAGCACCGGACGAACCCGAAAAGGCACAATCCGAGCATAAGCAGACCCAGCAGAAAAAGAATTGACATGTGAAGAATCGTAAATCATGGTCGTCGTTCAGATCGCCAAGAATTTCGAAGACGTCGACGTGTGCCTGGCCAAGCTCGAGAGACTCGTCAAGGCCATCTGCAAGCGTTTCAAGCTGCCTGCAGCAACCGTTAGTATCGCTATAGTCGATAATGTTGAAATGCGCAAAGTAAATATGCGGTTTTTGAATCGCAAACGGGCTTCCGATTGTCTGAGTTTTGATCTGTCCGATGACGAGGGCTTGCACGCTAACAAATCATTCGAGCTGGTCGTCAATGGCGAAAAAGCCGTTAAGGAAGCACGTTTGCGAGGCCATTCAAGTGAAGCTGAGCTGGCGCTTTATGTAACACACGGCTTGCTGCACAACCTCGGATTCGACGATTCGGCACCGAAGAAGGCAAAAAAAATGCACGATACAGAAGACGAAATTTTGCAGCAATTTGGTTATGGCTTAGTGTATAATAAGAGCAAACGAATATCGAATATTGAATGACGAATTTCGAAATTCAATATTTCTTGTTCAATGTTCGACGTTCTTGGTTTTATTGGAAGGACATCAAAGGTGGGTTACGTCGGTTGGGCGGTGTTGTTGATTTGCCTCTTCGTCGGGGCAACACTGTTCTTTTCCGTAAATACTGTTGCTTTGCGGATATTTTCACGCCTCAAACTGCAGGAAGCGCTCAAGGCGGCAAAGAGGGAAAACCTTATCGACAGTGTCGTAAGAGATGCTGAGAAACTGATTTTGACATGTTCCCTCTATCGACTAATCTTTAGCGTCTGCACGTTGTTGCTGCTGGTCACGATTCTTACAACGCTGCGTCAGGACGATCTGAGAATTAGCGATTATGTCCTCATATTTGTTATAGGAGTGGCAATATTTTCGGTATTCGGCCTGGCCATCCCTCACGCATGGGCCAAGTACGCGGGAGAGAAGGTCTTAAGCCGAACATACAAGGTTCTACTACTCTTTGCAATTATAGCCTCACCTGTTCTCTACGTCTGGAAGTTTATTGATGGTTTGGTTCGCCGACTCGCCGGCGTAACTGAAATAACGCCCGAGGAACGCCAAGAGGAAAAACAGGAGGAATTCTTGAACGGTCTTGAGCAGCGCAGGATGGAAGGCGTGGTCGATAAAGAAGAGCAGAAGATGATCGAGAGTGTTTTGGAGCTAAGCGAAGCCGCCGCTGACGAGATCATGACGCCGCGCACAGATATAGTGGCTGTCGAGGTAAACTCCGATTTGCGGACCATTCTGGAGACTATCAACAAGGCAGGTCACACACGTGTCCCGGTATACGAGGAGAACATCGACAATATAGTTGGCCTTATTTACGCCAAGGACCTGCTGAGCGAGATCGGTAAGAATCCGGCAGATTTCAAACTCCGCGATAAGATGAGGGATGCGCATTTTGTTCCTGAAACAAAACCTCTCAGAGTCTTGCTTCACGACTTTCAAGATCAGAAACAGCATATAGCTGTGGTGCTTGACGAATACGGCGGGACAGCCGGTATTGTTACCTTAGAGGATATTCTTGAAGAGCTCGTCGGTGAAATAACAGATGAATACGAGGAAACGCCGTCCGAACCTGTTAAGAAAATTGACCAAAATACTATTGAAGTAGACGCCAGAACGTACGTCGATGACCTAAACGACCAGTTTGAATTGAATCTGCCCGAAGACGAAGACTACGACACGATAGGCGGCTTTGTTTTCTCGCAGTTGGGCTATATCCCTAAAGCAGGTGAAAGCTTCGATTACGAGAATCTGAAATTTACCATCACCTCTGCTGAAGCCCGGAGAATAAAGCATATCAGAATCCAGAAAAGTGCCGAGGCAGGTTAGTGAATTAGTGAACTGGTGCCGTTTCAAATAAATTAGTTTAACTTTTGCGTGTTGTCATTCCGGGCTTGACCCGGAATCCAGAAAATGTCAGTCCTGGATTCCCGCCTTCGCGGGAATGACAAAAAGTGACATTTTCTTTTTAGAAACGGCACTTGTAATTAGCGAATTGGTTGCCAATTCAGTAATTAACTAATGCGCTGACCAACTGAAACGATGCTGACCAAGGACATAGCTATTTGCATACGTGCTGTCGATTTTTCTGAAACATCCCAGATTGTGACGTTTTTTACCAGAGCAAGCGGGAAAGTCAGCGTGATTGCCAAAGGCTCGAAACGACCCAAATCAACGTTTGACGGTCCCATCGAAGTACTCTCTTTTGGCAAAATCGTCTTTTCCAATTCAACCAAAGAGAAACTCGCCACCCTAACCGAATTTCAGCAGCAACCAGGTTTTACTAATCTGCCCAGGGACCTTTTCACGCTGAACTGTGGGCTCTTTGCTGCCGAGCTGGTAAATCACCTGACAAACGATTACGACCCACATCCCGAGCTTTTCGATAGCTTTCTGCAGTTTCTACAGAGCATACACGAGGCACGAGGGATCCCCGCTTCCGCGGGGACAGGCTTGCCCCTGCGAAGGCAGGGGGACGAGGGACGAAAGGCACTATCATTACTTATATTATTCCAGCTGACTTTGCTTAGGGAAATCGGCCTGATGCCTATACTAAATGCTTGTGCAAATTGCAAAACGAGATACGAGATACGAGGGACGAGGGATCCCCGCTTTCGCGGGGACAGGCTTGCCCCTGCGGAAGCAGGGGGACGAGAAACGAAGGACGAAGCGAACTGGTCGGAAGTTTATTTTGGCAGTTCCGCCAACGGCCTGATTTGCAAAGATTGTGAGCCAAGTTTTCCCGACAAGATTAGGTTGACCAAGAATGCAGCGGCCTGCTTAGCCAATTTGAGACAAATTGCCGAGTCGCAGGAGAAGACACTGAACGAAATTGAAAGGCTCTTAGTATCTCACTTCACCGAACTGCTTGGCCACAGGCCCAGAATGGCAAAACACATCCTGAAATCGTAAACGTTTTAGGTACTGTAGAAACCTTTCCCTGTTCGCAAACTTAATAGGCACCATCGTGCCCAGGTCTACCGCTCGCTATTTTCGAACAGCTCAGGTTGGTCGCTGTCATGTTTCTTTTTGTGCAGCTTGAAACCTAAATGGTCACAGGCTTGTTTGGTGACTTCGCGTCCGCGTTTGGTTCGTCGCACAAAGCCTACCTGCAAAAGGTATGGCTCCACCACATACTCCAGCGTGTCCCTTTCTTCGCCCAGTGTGGCCGCAATAGCATCGATACCGGCTGGCCCACCGTCGTAGACATTAACCAACGCGCGTAAAAAAGCCCTGTCCAGTTCGTCCAGCCCCAGCGAGTCAATTTGCTCCATCTTCAGCGCACTTTCAACGATCCCAACGCTGAGGACGCCGGTGCCTTTGACTTGTGCGTAGTCGCGAACTCGTTTTAGCAATCGATTCGCGACTCGGGGCGTCCCGCGGGACCGATCAGCAATCAACTCCAGCGTTCCGTCCTCGCACTGCAATTGCAGAAGCTGTGCGGACCTGGCCAGAATCTTTGTTAATTCTTCGCTGCTGTAAAAGTCCAGATGATACAACATTCCAAATCGGCTGCGCAGCGGCGCACTCAAGAGCCCTGCCCGCGTAGTTGCGCCAACCAGAGTAAAACGCTTCAGCGGGAAATTTATCGTTTTTGCGTGTAGACCACTATCAACGGTGAAGTCGACCTTGAATTCTTCCATCGCCGGATAAATGAACTCCTCGACTGGTGTGCTAAGTCGATGAATCTCATCGAGAAAAAGTACATCGCCGGTACTGATGTTACTCAACAGGCCCATTACGTCACCGGCCTTTGCCAAGGCCGGCCCCGATGAGCACCGTATCCTTGCGCCCATCTCGTTTGCCACAACGTGGGCCAGCGTTGTCTTGCCCAGACCGGGTGGGCCGTAAAATAAGATATGCTCCAGCGGCTCGGACCGTTGCGTTGCTGCTTCTATTGCGATTGCGAGCTTCTCTCTTACGTTGTACTGGCCCACACACTCGTCCAGACTCTTGGGCCGAAGCGAGATGTTGAAACTCTCTTCCGCTTCGTTCAATGACTGTCCGCTTATGGTTCTGCCTATTGCCATAATCTGGAAATGGAAAACTCAAAGTGTGAAACTAAAAACCATAATTGAAAGCTCAAAACCTTTCAACTTTACGCTATGCTTTTGCACTTTTAGCTTTACATCTTAAACTGTCAGACTTCAACTCCTTGCTTCAGTCTATAGACCAAAGGCACCAGTGCTTCAGCCGAACTTATCTCCGGATGCCTTTGACAGGCTAACTCAATCAGCTCCATCGCCTCGCTCCTTTTTTCGCCCCAGGCAATAAGAATTTCCAAGGCCTCGGCCTGGAACGGCCTAAATTTGGCCTCCGCGAGCCTTGCGGCCTCGGCTCCAATCGCAAAGGTCTGCAACTTGCCCTTTAGCTCAGCGATAATATGCTGAGTCATTCTCTTTCCAACCCCGTCAAGTGCCAGCAATGTCTTGTCATCGCCATTCTCTATTGCAGCCGCTATGGTAGCTATCGGAATACTCAACGACCGCAATCCCTTTCTTATGCC
>DAOWID010000081.1 GCA_030641115.1 Planctomycetota bacterium
ACTTCACAAGAAAGGCACTCCCAATCGGTCCAGGCACCTTCACTATACCCCCTATATTCCAACGGGCCATATATTTTGAGGTCTATCTCCTCATAAGCATACTCAAAGTCGACAGCCCATCGGCCGTGTCCGACGAGTGCTTTTGGAGGGCCCAGTGGAGTGCCGGCGAGAGCGGCTGAACAAAACACACCCACCACCACAACCATAACAACTAAATGTCTCTGTTCCATAAGTGACTCCTTTCCTAAAAACCCTATTCCCTTATTTTTCTAACCTCGATTTAGCGTAATTACATTACATCATCAATCTCGGATTGTCTCCACACGAATATATCTAAACCCCATTTAACGCCATTTGGTCCAAAAGTATATGACATATCGGCGCAAATCAAGCAAATTGATAAAGTTTTTCTTGAATTTTTTCGCGCTCGTTGCACGAAAGAGAGTGAGGCAAACCCCCCGGAATGTGAAAATAGGGCTGCGAACTGAAGGCCCACAGCCCTTAAACAGCACTTATCTTTGTGTACAGCCTCTGAATCTGCAGAGGGACATCTTATTCTGCGAAACCACAGAGCAACTCGTCTACGGTGTGGCGAACACCGCCATGACGCCAATACCCCACTTACCAGCCTCGCCAACGAGGCACTCAACGCCTACGCGAGTATTGTCAGTAGGCGCCCAGAGCAGGCCAACGACACCAATAGCCGAGGCATGCTTGAGTTTGTACGAGCCGCTAGAGCTTTCGCCCTCTTCGGGAATGGGATCTTCCGGTTCGTAAGAGTCCACCAGTTCGCCGTCAGCTAGTAATCGGCTTCCGGTATAGTACTCCGTCTCGGCATCTGAGTGATCAAGGGTTCCGTGTAGAGTTTGCCAGCCACCCCCGGCGTAAAGCTGAAGTGCAGGATCGACCTGGTACGTTGCACCCAGATAAGCGATAGTTTGCCACCAGTCAAGGTCAATGCTTCCGCGCCAGCGCTCAGAGTAGTCGTCGTACTCTTGGTAAGTAACCCCGTCTTCAGTCCATTCGTCGACCAGTTCCTCGTCCACCTCGCTTCCGGAGTAATTGAAACTGTCCGGATAGGCGGCGCCAAACTGCATCCGTCCGCCAAAGGTCCAGGGACCGCTCCGGCAAATAGTAAAAGCTGCACCGACCTGCCAGGCAAATCCATAGTCGAAATCAACCGAGCCTCCTTCAAGAACGCAGTACTCCTCGTACGGCTCTTCGTCTTCTTCTTCCACTTCTCTCCAGGCTATATCGCCCTTGGCATCGGCTATACCCGCGCGCACATATATGTCCCAGTTGTCACACAGACCATACTCAAGGCTGGCGAGCCACGTGTTGGTCTCAAGGTCTATTAACCTAATGCGTCGGTCGTAACCACAACCAAAGGTTTCCCAATCTCCCGGTACCCACTCCTCCTCCTCCTCGTCTTCGTACCACTCGCGCTCGCGCTCTGAATATTTCCCAGCGCCGTACACGTCCATTTCCTCATACATGTAGCCGGCGTCGAAAGCCCACTCTCCATGTTCCCGGATGGACATTGGAGGCCCTAAGGGACCGCCGGCGAGAGCGGCTGAACAAAACATGCCCACCACCGCAACAACAACAGCTAACTGTTTCTTTTCCATAAGTGACTCCTTTCTAAAAACCCCATTCTTTTATCTTTTTAGCCTCGATTTAGCGTAATTGCATTACATCATCAATCTCGGATTATTTCCAAACGCATATATGTAAACCCCATTTAACATCATTTGAGCCAGAAGTTTATATGACATGTGGGTGCAAATCAAGCAAATTAAGGAGTTTTTTTAGTTTTTTTGCACCGGGTGTGGGGCAAAGCAGAGAGGAAAAATGTCCGCACGTGTAAAAAAGAGGCTGCGAAGGGGAGAGAACTCCGCAGCCTTTTCCTTTTCTTTGCATTTAGACCAGTTCTGTACGAACTCGCAGGAACCTGCCAGAATATCAGCTAAGGCTTAAATTTGCAAACAATGCCCGCACCAATTGCCCAGCTATCGCCTGTGAAAACAAGCTCGGTCGCCATATCGTAACTTCCCGTCAACGCGAATTGTGCGCCGATAAACCCGCCGAAGTTACCGTCCGCTTCAAGATCGGCACTTTGTTTTACTCCGGCTGTATACAAATCGCCTGCCAAAGTTCCCGTTATCTTTGCTTTGTAATCTGTGTCCCCTGACAGGTAATAATAAAACAGTCCACCATACAGTTTCCAGCCGCCCATATCAGCCGTAGGTCCAACGGCGATCAGCAGATCGTAGGTTTCGAGGTCAAGTTGTTCTTTCCAGGTGAGATCAGACCAATCCTCTTCGCCTACGACTAAGGCGTCAGCAGATTGCTCATCATCACAGCTTGTATCCAGCCAGTTCATCTGAACCGAAGTACCCCAGCGGATGTTCTCTTGTTCATGGAATGTAATCCTTGTTCCCCATCCCCAGGCAAAGTCGTTGTCAAAGTTGTGACCTTCCCAATCATCGGTAGGGTCATCAGCATCTCTCGTCTTGTTCTTAACATCAGCGAAACCCAGTTGGAAATATACTTCACACCAGTCTGCCACACCGTAACCAATAGTAGCATAGTGCCGCTGGGTCTTAACGTCTTCGATTTGTTGCTTATAACTAAATGTTAAGGGCACTTCGATGTCGTCGTTTTCCAAGATTTGTATTAGTAGATTTTCTGTTTCCACATCTCCAAAGATTTCACCAGTTGTTTTTGTTTCTTCCAAATCCATGTCTGAATAGGTGTAGTTGTACCCCACGTTCCATTGGCCCTTTTCCAATTCCGCCGTTGGGGTACCGATAAAACCGGCCCCAAAAGCACTGACACTCATGATTGGAACGAGCAATCCCAACAACATAGTCATTTTGTTCATCTTTGTCTCCTTTCAATTAATGTGATAAGCCTTGTGCGAAATACGTAACTTCATTCTGAATAACGATTTACAATCATCATTTTCTTACAATTTCCTCCGTTTTGGCTATAATCTAAGTGACATAGCAAAAAGGGCTTACGGCGAACACAAAGGAGGTTTTATCATGCAACGGTTGCAAACATCATTGTTCTATGGCCTGCAGGAGCTATTTCGCAATGCCCCCTTGATGTCACCGATGATGCACGGGCCAGAGTCCCCAGGGACACAGAACAGTCCAGACAGATATTCAGAGATAGACAGACAGCCGAGCAATATTACTCGCGACTCGGCGACAGACAGGTCGAACAAAGTACCCACTATGCATTCAAGGCCGTAAGCAATCAAATGACTATTGCTCATCTTAGTGCCAGTCTAATCGCCCTAGCTGCTGCCATAGTTCTGAACCAGCCGGCCAAAATCCATTGCTATCGAACATTTGCACGGCTACCGAAAACTGGCTGACACGCTCGGTTTAGTGCTGAAAGATTAAGTTTTCAAGGAGCAAGCTCGATTTAGCGTAATTACATTACATCATCAATCTCGGGTTATTTCCACACGCATATATCTAAACCCCATTTAACGCTATTTGGCCCAAACGTATACGACATATCGGCGCAAATCAAGCAAATTAGGCAGTTTTTTTTATTTTTTTTTGCACCTTCTGTACGCAAAAAACGGGCCAAGGATTGACAGCAAGCCACCGAGAAATAAATTTCGACAGCTTCTTGCATCCTGCGTTATAATAATGACTTGATGCATACAAACAAGGGTGACAAGACTCTATTCAGCGGTTCTGAAGATGCGAATATGGCATCGGCAGCGCCGCTGGCGGTCCGGATGAGGCCAAAGAAACTCGATGAATTCCTCGGACAGAGACACCTGCTTGGGCCGGACAAACTGCTGACAAGGATACTCGAGGCGGATAAACTCACCAGTCTGATATTTTATGGCCCGCCCGGGGTCGGCAAGACTTCTTTGGCAACGGTGATCGCGAATCACACGAAAGCCAGATTTCACTACCTCAGTGCCCCTGCCGCCGGCGTTAAGGATATTCGCCAGATAATCACCGCTGCCAGAGATAGACTTGGAGCCAGCGGGGCCAGGACCGTACTTTTTATTGATGACATCCATCGTTTCAATCGTGCTCAGCAGGATGTCCTGTTGGATGATGTCGAGGCGGGCGTATTGATTCTAATAGGCGCCACTACGGAGAATCCGTACTTTTCGGTGAATTCACCGTTGATTTCTCGCAGCACAGTATTTCATTTCGAGCCGCTCAGCCAGCAAGACATTCTGCAATTGCTAAAGACCGCAATTGACGATGCCGAACGCGGACTGGGCAAATACGACATCCAGGCGGATGAGAAGGCACTGAAGTTCTTGGCGGGGCTCTGCGATGGCGATGCCCGAAGGGCTCTGACGGCTCTGGAGGTGGGCGTTTTGTCTCAAGCTGCTCGAAAAGACAGCCGGAAAATAAAATTTAATCTGGAAGTTGCGAAAGAGTCGATACAAGAAAAGACGATTATCTACGACCGAACGGGCGATACGCACTACGATCTGGCAAGCGCCTTGCAGAAGAGTATGCGAGGCAGCGACCCCGATGCCACTGTTTACTGGCTTGCCCAGATGATAGCCGGCGGCGAAGATACGCGTTTCATAGCCCGGCGGATTGCGGTTTGCGCGGCTGAAGACGTTGGAAACGCCGACCCGATGGCAACAGTGTTGGCTGCTGCTGCCGTGCAGATATCCGAGTTTGTAGGTCTGCCCGAAGCTCAACTGGCGCTGGCACAAGCCGCGATATATGTTGCCTGTGCGCCAAAGTCAAATGCAGCAGCTTCGGCAATATGGAAAGCAATGGCCGATGTGAAATCGCAGCCAACTAAACGCGTGCCGAAGCATCTAAAAGACAGCCATTACCCGGCTGCCAAGAAGGCTGGTTTCGGAATTGATTACAAGTACCCACACGACTTTGAGGACGGTTTCGTGCCGCAGCAGTACCTGCCAGCCGGGACGGAAAAAGAGTATTACCAGCCAAAGGCGGTTGGGTGCGAGAAAGATATGAAGCGTTATTTACAAAAGCTGCAGACGTTGATACAAAATAGCAAACCTGTTCGACAAAGTACAGAAGAGTAAGGATAGCTATATGGACAAGACGGAGCTGCGCCGAAAGCTACAGAACGGACTGCTTGCTATGCCATCTGAGCAGCGCAGTCAGAAGAGCCGAAGAGCATGCCAGAATCTAGTTTCGACAGCGGAATTCCAAAACGCATCAACGGTCATGATGTACTTATCGCTTCCACACGAGGTGGATACTTCCGAAGCCATCCTTCACGCCTGGCAGCTCGGCAAAATAGTGGGCGTGCCGAAGATTTCGTGGCAGCAAAGACACATGATAGCGGTGCAAATAAATTCTCTGGAGACAGAGTTTTCGACGAGTGCTTCCGGCCTGCGAAATCCGGTAACGGGTGTGCCGGTACCGTTTGGAGATATTGATTTAGTAGTTACGCCGGCATTAGGATTCGATAGGAAGGGCAATCGGCTCGGCCGAGGCGGCTCCTATTACGACAGGTTTTTTGCTAATAAGGAACTCAAAGCTCACAGATGTGGTTTCGCTTTTGCAGAGCAGGTGGTCGACTCGATACCGGTGACAGAGAGTGACCAGCCCGTAGATTCGTTGGTCTCTGACAAGGAAGTAGTGTATTTTCGCAACTTGAAAGGAGAATAAGATGGCTCGTTATCCTTTCGGCTTATTCAACTTCAACAGGTGGACAGCCCGGAACCGAAACCTGACATACTCCATTGTTTCAGCTTTGCTCATTGTAGCTGTAGTGGTTGTTCTTATCTATGGTCCTAATCCTTTCGGAAAGGGTGAAAACGAAACTCCTGAGATCTCGCCCGGGACTAACGTAGAAAGAGCTTCGGTCCAGCCTGTGCCGAGACTGGCAGCGGAGGTGGAACCGAAGCCCAATCTGATTGACATCGCACCAAGGCTGGGCGGTAAACCCAATCCAAAGGTGACCGAGCTTATTGCCGAAACCATGGAGCTAGTGAAGACAGAGCCAGGCCGAACTATAGAGGCGCGTGACAGGCTTAATGATGCGTTGCGCATACCTATGAGTCGGAAGCAGCGAGCGTTCGTCAAAGACCGGCTCTCCAAACTTGCGGATGAATGGCTGTTTAGCCCGATCGTTTTTGCGAACGACATGCTCTGCGACATTTACAAGGTCAAGCCGGGCAATCAGCTTAGAATAATCGGAGAGCGATATAAGGTGCCGTGGGAGATTCTAAAGCAGCTTAACAGAATTCAACGACCCGAGCTATTGCCGGTGGGCAAGGTGATAAAAGTCGTCAACGGCCCGTTCCATGCCAAGATATATCGTTCGACTTTTACGCTGGATTTGTATCTGCAGAACACTTTCGTTAGAAGTTTCCCGGTCGGACTGGGCAAGCCAGGCAAGGAAACGCCGACGGGGCTTTGGCAGGTCAAAGCCGGCGGCAAATTGGTAAAGCCTCCCTGGTGGGATGAGGAAGCCGGAAGGACGTATCAGCACGACGATCCTGATTATCCTTTAGGCTCGAGATGGATAGAGCTGGAAGGTATTGCCGGGGCTGCTAAGGGCAGAGAAGGCTTTGGCATTCACGGCACAAAAAAACCTGACCAAATCGGCAAAGCAGAGTCGCGGGGGTGTATTCGTCTGCACAACGGCGATGCAATACTAATTTACAACTTGTTGGTGCCTGTCTTTTCGAAAGTGGAAATCCTGGACTAAGACTGTCGTTTAGCGAAGTAAATAATACTCCGGCACGGGACCTGATTCACAAGAAATTATGCTGACTCTTTTTTTGCCCTCTGTTTTGCAGTGAACAATTCGGCTTTGCCTTCGACAATATTGCGGTTGATCACGTATTTCGCGGGCTTGGCCTCCTCGGGCAGCTGGTACATCAAATCGACCATCAACTCCTCAGTAATCGCTCGCAACGCCCTGGCTCCAGTGTCACGCTTGAGGGCTTTTTGTGCCAGAGCATGTAAGGCGTCATCCGTAAATTCAAGCTCAGCATCTTCCATCTCAAAGAATCTCTGATACTGCTTAACAAGCGCATTTTTCGGCTTGGTCAATATGTCTGTAAGTGCACCTTCATCGAGGATTGAAAGGGCGGTAATTACCGGGAGTCTGCCCACCATTTCAGGAATCATTCCATACTCGATAATGTCTTCGGGTATGACCTGCTGGACAATGTCACTGTACTCGGCTCTTTCATCGGTTCGGCCGGATAGTTCCGAATCGAAGCCGATCATTTTCTGGCCGAGTCGCTTCTTGACAATATTTTCCAGGCCCACGAAAGTCCCGCCGCATATAAAGAGTATTTGCGTAGTGTCGATCTGTATGTAGGATTGTTCCGGATGTTTCCTTCCACCTTGTGGCGGGATGTTGGCAGTAGTTCCTTCGAGCATTTTCAAGAGTGCCTGCTGGACGCCTTCCCCCGACACATCGCGTGTAATCGAAACATTCTGATACGTTTTGCCGATCTTGTCGATCTCATCAATATATACGATGCCTCGCTGGGCGGCTTCTATGTCATAGTCGGCGGATTGGACCAGTCGGAGCAGGAAGTTTTCAACGTCTTCCCCTACATAGCCCGCCTCGGTCACAGTGGTCGCATCGCATATTGCGAAAGGCACTTCCAATCTATTGGCGAGCGTACGGGCAAGCAGCGTCTTGCCGCAGCCGGTCGGCCCAATTAAAAGAACGTTGGACTTGTCTATTTCAATATCACTATCGTCGCTATCGCTGTGCAGAAGCCGTTTATAATGGTTATGCACCGCAACCGAGAGGTATTTCTTGGCGTGTTCCTGCCCAATTACGTATTCGTCCAAATATTCCTTTATTTCTCTGGGCTTGGGCATTTCTTTTATACTGATTTTTCTGCCGCCCGTCTGCTTTCGGTTTTGCCGGATGATATTATGGCAGAGTTCAACGCATTCCGGGCAAATAAAGACGCGGTCCGGACCTTCTATGAGTGTATCTGCCTGACTTCCCGATCGGCCGCAGAAACTGCAAATCGCCTTGGGTTTTCGAGTGTTTGTTCGCTTGGCCATTGCTATTTCCTATTCTCAGGTTAAATCTGGTTTTTTATGCGCTGTATATTGTACCTCATCGCAGCTACTTAGGCAAGTTGTTTACTGACTCGGGGCGCCGTTTACGCCATCTCTGTTTAGATAGTAGTGTGTCAGATTCGAAGTTGTGGGTAAGAACCCCACGTGAAACGTGGGGCTAAATATTTAGCCTGCGGTTCTACCGCAGGTTCTGAACCATAAAATCAATATTGACACACTACTAGTTCCTGTTGCGGAAACAGCATTTGTCATTCCTGCGAAAGCAGGAATGACACCAATCAATTGAGCCGTGACAAACCACTATCTATTTATCTTATCTGACTGCGCTTAAGCGTCAGTGTGTGAACAACCTCATTATCAATACTGATAATCCGGTAAGTTACTTGCGGATCCGGCAGGGTCGTGTCGAACGACAGCAAACCGAATGAGCATTTCTTATTATAGCCGAACAGGGAGCCTGGCATCAACTTGTGCCTATGAACATTGGTCAGCCTCGAGCTTTCGAATTCATATAGGTCATACCCGTTAGGGCGTTCAATCTTCCACACGTCGGAGCGGTGACGGTCGGCTGAGAGCAGGAACACTCCTTCGATCTCGTTGTCCTCAAGAAATGAAAATACCTCCTCTCGCTCCTGCTTGTAGCCTTCCCAGGTATCACGGCTGCCCGGCTTGGTGCCGAAGGCCCACGGCACCGACGAGGCCAGGACCTTGAAGGTCCCTTTGGAGGCCTTCAGTTTCTCGAACAGCCACTTTTTCTGTGCGCCGCCGAGCATAGAAGGATTCTTACCCTTGGGCTTCATCCGATAATAACGGCAGTCAAGCATGAAGAAGTCCACGTCGCCGATGGAGAAATCGAACCAGCAACCCGGTTGTTTTTCTCCGCCCCCATAATAGGGATTGTTCCAATTGTCGCGAAAGACGTGCCAAACTGGAATCTTCCATGCGGGCTCGTGGATTTCGGGGCCGCCCCAGCCATCGTTGGTCGTAAAATCGTGGTCGTCCCAGATCGCATAGATGGGTGTTGATGCGGTGAAATCTCTGAACTCAGGACGACATTGACGCCTGTAATAGCAGTATTGCTGCACGGCTGGTCTTGTCGGATTGTCGATATATACATTGTCACCGAGAAAAAGAAATGCAGCCGGCTTGCGGCTGGCAATCGTATTCCACATTCTTTCGTGCTGGGGGGTGTATCCAGCTCCGCCGCCGAAGCCGACCTTGAACTTGCATTTAGTGCCGGAGGTGGGGAACGTGCGGAATGACCGGCGTTTTGCCCCCTTTTTGCCAGCCACCACCGGTTCATAGTAGTACTGGGTATCAGCCTCTAAACCGTCTATAGCAACCACAGTTGTGAAGTCTTTAGCCCTGTTTGTTTTTGCAATAACGCACTTGATAGGCGACTCCATCTCTGACGAAAAAAACATTACTGACGTCTTCGCGGTTCTTGCAATAACGGACTTGCTTGCAATCTTGATAGGCAGGTCCATCTTTTCCGAGGTACTTACGAAAACTTGCACAAGTGCTTCGTCAGCCGTACGCACCCAGAATTTCGCGCTGCTGTCGGTAACGCAGCCGAGCATAGGGCCATGCAGCATCTCCACAGGGTGTTTTTTCGCCAATTCTTTAAACTCAGCGCTGTCGGTCAAGGGCTTCAATAAACTCCGTGGTCCGGCGAGAAATCGGCTGAAGGGAAGCCCGGCCTCAACGGCCTGCTTAACGTACGCAATGGCTTTGTCTTTCTCTTTCTTTTGGATGTAGGCAACGGCCAGACCATACAGAGACTCCAGGTCTCCCGGATGCTCATCGAGATACTTCTCAAAGTGCTTTATGGCCGAACCATAATTGCCGTCCACGATGTCGGAAATTGCATCTCTGTTCTGCTGCTTGTATGACCCTGCGGCGCGAATAACAAGGGCAATCAAAAACAACGCCACGCACGCAAATGCCAATACGAGGAGTTTTTTGCTGTGCTTCATTTAGTCGCATCCTCAAACTTCAGAGCTTGAAACCTTTGCCCCCATTTACAATAGAAACATTATGTCGAATCGCCACATATATGCCATGCAAACCGACAGCCATCGTTTGTCAGCCAGTCCAGAAATCTGCCTTCGCGTGCAGTGTTCTATCTTGTGCGATGTGCATCAGGCATTGCACAATACGAACTCAGCGCCCCGGCGTATGGCCTCGGTGTTTATCGGCAATGTTGCGTGGTACCTTTTGGCGAGCACGTCGGGTAGAGCTTCAGCCGCCACCTCGGGCGCGAGTCCGCCAATGGCGGAACGCTTCTGCAGATACGCACCGAGGGCCACCATG
>DAOWID010000404.1 GCA_030641115.1 Planctomycetota bacterium
GTCTGGAGCATGCTAATGCCGTCCAGGGCGTTACGGGCACCCTGCTGCATCACAGCGATGTCGGCACGCATCAACTCACGTACAGCCAGGCCGGCTGCGTCATCCCTTGCACTGTTGATGCGCAGGCCCGAAGATAGCCTCTCGACTGATCTAGCCAAGGCATCGTAGCTAACTCCCAAGTTCCGAGCAGCGGTTGCTGCCATAATGTTGTTCTTAATTGCTAACATATCCTTTGCTCCTTAATAAAAACCTCTTTGTTTGGCCCTATCACTTTTGGTAAAGTCTTCAACCGTGCAACAAATACACAACTACACCAGAGAAACTATGCTTCCAAAAGGCATTATCGGTGAAAAGAGAAGTGACTTGAGGGATTTCTTAACGGAAAATAACTCCAGAGTCTTTGGACCTGTAATACGGTTTTTGTAGATACTGATACTGCGACCAGACTGCCAGAAACGGCAAAAAACAAGCAATTGGGACAATTCTGCAATTCATTTTAAGTCCGCAAATCGACGGTCTGAGCACTCCAACTGTGGCGTCTGGGCTACATTTCTGCAGCCAGATATCGTTTGGGCGGTGCGTTCTATTTATATGCCTAACCTGCAATTTTGCAGATGCCTTTCTATTTATGAGAATCCGAATGGCAAGTCGATAATTCTTACAGTATGCAGAGACAAGAAAGACAATCTTGCAGAGAGACACTGCTTGTATTCAATTGTCACGAGCCGTGGGTCCATCAACTCGGGACATTAGGGTACAACCTCGACATAATTATAGGACTTAATGGCAAATACAAGCAAACATGGGATGAACAAATGCGGCCTCTGCCCGCACATTCCCGGCTGCTTACGCTGTCGGAAGCACTTGGGTCGAACACGTCTTATTACTGCATCATAACCCACAATATAACCGATTTGCTCGATATCAAACCTCGGCGAGAGCCGCGCCTTATGGTACTACACTCAACAATTGAGGGCCGGGCAATAGAGGAAAGATCGAATGTTACTTTGCACAAGATGAAAGAGATGCTACACAAATACATAAATACGGTCAACATCCATGTGGTCACCGTCTCCATGCTCAAAGGAAAATCGTGTGGTTTTACTGAGGATATCGTGCCTTTCGCAGTTGATACGGGTGACTACTTGCCGTACAGCGGCCACATAGCTGCTGGTCTACGTGTCTGCAACTTTATTGAGAGCCGAAAGAAAATTCTATTATGGGACTTCCATGAAAAGGCGTTCGATGGAATTCCCGTACAGCTTGTTGGGCACAATGCAAGTATCCCCGGAGTTACAGCTTCCGACAATTGGCAGCATTTGAAAGAGATACTGCAGTCTCACCGGTTTTACGTCCACACCGCTGCCCCAAAGCTTGAAGATGGATACAATATGGCCAGTTTGGAGGCGATGGCTGCGGGGTTGCCCGTCCTGGGTAATCGGCATCCTACTTCACTGGTCAAGCACGGGGTGAGCGGCTTTCTCAGCGACGATCCCGATGAATTGCACAAGTACGCCAGGATGCTGTTAGAGGACAGGAATCTGGCAGCACTGATGGGTCAGGAGGCTCGCAAGACCGTTATGGAGCGTTTCTCGATGAGCAGGTTCAAAAAGGCCTTTCTACTATCCATCGAGACCGCACGTCGCAAATGGCACAGCAGATTTAGGGGCTCGATTGTGCCCTTGACAGGGATCTAGAGAGTGGCCGAAGGCCTGGCGTGTACAACAGCGGCGCCAGCGTGATAATTTGTTAAAGCCGCCCATATCCTTCGCCGACAACAAGAGCGAGTAAGCAGGTTTTGCTGAGGGGAGTCTGGCTACAAAAGGACCATGCGAGGATAAGTCATGAGAACGAAAAAGCAAAGCGGACAATTTAGGCTGATCGATGTGATAGACGACATATGGGCTGGAGAAAATATCTTTTTTCAGTTAGTCCAGGTTGCCCAGGACATCATGACCACGGATGTCAAGGCGTTGACTTTGGACGACAGAGTAGAGGCGTGTCTTCAACTTATGAAGGATGAGCAAGTCCGACACGTCTGTGTAATGGATCCTCCGACTGAAGAAGGGGCAAAGCCGGTCTTCATAGGTGTCGTTTCTGGAAGAGACCTGTCGCGTCTGATGTCTCCATACCTTGGAAAACTCGGCCAGGAAGAAACAGATAGAAAAGCGCTGCGAGAGCCGCTCTCACAAATCGTCACCAGAAACGTCTGCTCGGTCTCTCCCGAAGCGCTGATATCAGAAGTGGTTACCACTATGGTCAATAATCGGGTTGACATGGTGCCTGTTCTGGGCGATGGAGACATAGTGGGCGTCATTACGAGCGAGGATATCTTGAAGATACTCGTCAGGCTCGGTAAGATCCGCCAGCTAAGCGAGAAGGAGCGAAAAGCTCTAAAGCGGACCCGGTTGATTGACTTTACCGCTGGGACGGACTCACGGAATATGGAGACATTATTCTTGTCGAGTTTTCAAACAGTTCAAGATATTATGACTGAGCAGCCAGATTGTCTCGAGGAGCGAGACGACCTAGCTAAGGCAATTGAGCTCATGCAGAAGGGGAAATTCAGGCACGTGCCGGTAGTGAACAAGAAGGGCAAGCTGGTGGGGATCTTGTCCGACCGGAATGTTCTGAGGCATCTTCCGTTTCCTGGCAGGCAAAAGCTACGGGATGCTGAGACATTTCGCAGCGGACTGTTCGCGGTTGACTCAAAGGATCCGAGTCTCAAGCGACGCGTAACAGTCCTTATGACGTCGGATGTTGTGTCTGTCTCACCGAGCTGCAGCTTGTACAGTGCAGCACAGATGATGTACGAGAAGAAGATAGCCTGCCTTGCTGTGATTCACGAGAAGAAAGAACTTTTTCTAGGAATAGTCACCGTGACGGACGTGATGCGCGCATTGCTGACCGCCTACGAACTGAGCCGGAGGCCAAGATCCAATCCAGAGCCTGCGCAGGCAGGCGTCGGCTC
The DNA here is from genome assembly GCA_030641115.1 of Planctomycetota bacterium. Taxonomy (GTDB): domain Bacteria; phylum Planctomycetota; class Phycisphaerae; order Sedimentisphaerales; family Anaerobacaceae; genus DAOWID01. Next base: position 2,972 of record DAOWID010000404.1, read on the forward strand.
GGGGGGCTCGGAACAGGGCGGAACTGAGCCATGAGACATGGTCGATAACTTAGCTCAACGTGCAAGAGAAGTTCTTGGAGCTTTCGATTGCCTCGGCGTAAGTGGGGTTTAGCAACAACTGACTGCCTGCACTTTTCGAAGGCGGCAAAAGGAAATAATCACCGTCTTGCTTTCGCTCGGTGGGCTACGAGGTGAGTACTTGGCGGCTCTCGATCAGTATTTGCAGTTGTTCGGCCACCGTGTGGAAAATGGTGCGCCAGTCTCCCAGGCTCTTCTGTCTGAAAAGCCTCATAGTTGGGTACCAGGGACTGTCTTGCCTGTTAAGCATCCACCGCCAGTCGGGCGTAAATGGCAGAAGCGCCCAGACTGGTTTGCCCATTGCCCCTGCCAGGTGGAGCACGGCAGTATCCACCGAAATGATCAGGTCGAGATTCGCGATGGCCGCAGCAGTATCCGTGAAGTCCTCGAATTGGTCCGCAAGATTTAGCACGGCCACTTTCCCGGCCAGGTGCTCTACTTGTTTAGCCTCGCGGCCTTTCTGCAATCCGTATAGCCGCACGCCCGGAATTCCTGCCAGCGGTGCAAAATGCTCCAACGGACAAGAACGAATATGGCCCTTGCCGTGTGCAGGCGAACCGGCCCAGACGATGCCGACCTTAAGGCCTGTCTTGGCGAGCTGGTCCCCCCAGTGCTCGATCTTTTCTGGTGCAGCGTGAAGATACGGTACGCTGCAGGGAATCGTGTCGAGCGTCGTTGCGAATATCTGCGGAAGATCCATGAGAGAGACGTGCAAGTCAAATTGTATGGCTGGTTTCTGATCGGACGCTTCGACCAAACGGTCGATGCCGGGGAATCGGCGCAAGAGGCCGATCACGGGCTTTCTTGCCTCGAGGATGACCCTTCCGCCCCGACCCTTGACCATGGGCAAGTAGCGCACGAACTGCAGTGTGTCTCCCAGACCCTGTTCGTAGTGGACAAGGAGGGTCTTGCCTTGAAAAGATGAGCCATCCCAGCGGGGCAGCTCGTAGCGGTGTGGGTAAGTGACAATCTTCAGATGAGGATTGCGCCGCCACTGGTATGCCTTCCAGCCTTCCAGCAGATTGCCGCTCAACAGAAGGGCAAGCGCCTTGTTCCAGTGTGCTTGCGCGCAGTTCGGTTTTAGCTGGATAGCCCGATCGTAGTTCGCTATAGCCTGCTCGCAGCGCCCGAGGTCCCGCTGAGCATCCGCTAAGTTGTAGTAAGGCTCTGCGGAATCAGGTTTGAGTTGGATCGCCCGGCTGCAATGTGCGATGGCTTCGGTCAGTCTTGCCTGGGCTCTCAGAGCAATACCCAGGTTGTTGTAAACCTCAGCATAATCCGGTTTGAGTTGTAACGCCTGGCTGTAGTTTTCAATCGCGTCAGCGTACCGGCCTTGATCATCAAGGACTACTCCAAGATGGTTGTATGCCTCGGCGTAATCGGGCTTTAGCAGAATGGCTTGCTTGCACTTTTCTATGGCAGCGTCGAGCGAGCCTTGGGCCTGCAGCGCAACGGCCATGTTACGGTAGGCCTCGGCGTAGTCAGGCTTTAGAAAGACTGCCTGTTCGTAGGCGGTGATCGCTTCTTCGAGTTTTCCGAGGGCCTTGAATACAACGCCTATGCTATTGTGAAACTCCGGTACCCGTGGGTTTGCTGCAATGGCTTTGCGAACAAGGTTGGCAGCCTCATCATATTGTCCCTCCTGATAGGCTATCGCACCCAATGCGTGCAATGCGAAAGGATGATTATGGTCCCTTTGCAGAACCAGCCGGCACAGCTCCTTGGCTTGCCCAAGACGCCCGGCCCGACAGCATTGCACAGCAGCTTCCATGGCTTCGGCAGCCTCTGTCATATACTTGACCTCATTGGTCTTGAAGCTGACTCAGATTCTGGATTTATCTATATCAACATATGAGTTCTGCAAAATTGCAGGTTAGGCATATATTATTGTAACCGTTCACAGGGTTAAAACGGCGTTTATGGCTCCTTAGACCAGTTTTAGTTGTTGAGCCAAGGCTTTTTTGATGAGTTCTTTACGAGATACTTGACCCAATCGCCCATAGCAGCTCAAAATCGGTATATTTACCCTGTGAACGGTTACATATTATTTAAGAAAATCCGTTTTTTGATTTTCTTAAATAATCGCCTAACTATTTGTCAAAGAACGAGTTACTGTTTAACAAGAAAAAATCAAAAAACGTTTTTTTCTTGTCAAAGTATGCCTAACCTGCAATTTTGCAGAAGCCTTTATATCAACACATTTATGGAGTTATCGCCGATTTGCACCTGTGGTTCGGGATTATCCTGATAGGTGCCGTTGGGCGGATCTGCCAGTCGTTCATAATTGGATTTGCTGTCAGAATTGCCTCCTTCGGTGGAGGAATCCTGCTGGAATGAGCCATTCTGCGGCAGCTCGTCTCTGTTAGCGTAGCGCTCTGATTGGTCTGCGAGGAGGACTTCAAGCCGATTCATCTGAACTCCTGAATCCCTCAGGGTCTGGATTATCTGCGGCAGTGCCTGCTCGATCTCACATCTGGTTTGAGCCTTGCTGACCTCTAATAGGCCGGTAATCTGGTCCCCTTGTTCCTGGAATCTTACGACAAGCTTGCCGAGCTCCGGCGGATGGAGGCGAATGGTGATGCACCTGTCGCCTTGTTGTAAGGAGCCGCGGATGGATTCCATGATCTGTTCGCTCATGGTGTTGGAGACATCCGTGGGCAAAGCAGTGTGGGCAGCCTTTGTTGCCTGGGCGGGGCCAGATGGAAGCTCTGAAACCGGTATATGGGTGTTATCAGAAGAGAATGCGCGCGTGAAATGTATTGAAGAGCCACTACCGGATGTCGGTCTGCCGCGGTCTTTTGCTTGGCCGCTGGCTATCCGGAACGCTGTTACGTTCAACTCCTGTGGAAAAGACTTGCGTGAGGGACTGTCAGCCTGTTCTTTGCCGCCCGCGGACTCTGAGAGTATTTGACTGTCGGCCCCGCGCCAAGCGAGCTTAGGCTCACGGCTAACTGGTGCGGGATTGTCTCGGGTTTTCTCTACGGAGAATGCAGATTTTTCCGGACCAACCGACGTTTTCTGCTCAGTATCGGCGGCTCTTTCGTGGACCTGTGGGAAGCGGTCATCTAATAGCTGCGCTTTTTGCCTCATACCGGCGTGCGAAGTGTTTGCGATTGGCGATTTCTCATCGCTTAGGGCTGCTATCCTGTCAGCCGCTGCCACTTTGACCATTGATTTCGGGCCAGGTTTCTTGCCGGCAAGCCCTTCTGTGGCAGCAGCTTTTGGGTTTGATACCGGCACTTTGTCCGCGTTCTTGACGCTTTCTTGCTGCATATCAGTTGCGATCAACCGTTTAGAGTGGCTGGGTAGCGCGGGTTTGAGTGCATTTGAGCTGAGGTTCTTCGTTAATTGGACAGGCTTGCACGGATTCTTAGCCCCTCTTGGTTGTTGGCATACAACGTGAGCTCTTGCCCGAATGCTCGCGCCAAGGGCCGCCGTGGCGGTGAGCGATTTTTTGGCCGACGCAAGCTGTGCTGGATTCGCGCCGGGAACGGCCGCGAAGGCTGGGTGCTGCGATTTGCGTTTTGTTTTAGCCGAGCCTTGGCAAGATGTCCGGGGGCGGGCCACTACGGTTGCGTCATCGGCACGAGAACCCGCCGCCGTCTTTTTGCCAAGCACATACTCAGGGTCCTGGAACAACCCATTAACAGGCTTCCCACCATCATCAGGCGCGCTATTATCGGTCGTTTTTGTCTTCGGAGTGTCAGACAGACATGTGTCATCAGCGGATATTCTGTACAGTTGGCCGGTGTTCTTCATCCCCGGAGGCTTTGACCGACGTGCACCAACGGCGACCACCCCTGCAAACATGTTATCGATAACTGGCAAACTGATATTCATAGCGCAGTCCTTACACAAACGCATTTATCCGTTGCAACCAGCGTGCCACTAATTGAGAAAAGGGATACGGGAAGGATAAGTGCTTATCAGTGCAAGAGTTATGAGTATCGCAAAAACGCCGATTGAGAGGACGTGTCCTGGTTTCAGTTGTGCTTAGGGAGAAATATTCCTGGGGCAGGAAATAACTTCCGGCTTGAGCTGGTCAGCGGAGCGGCGTTCTGTCATTTGTTGGCCAATGGCAGTGTGAACAGGTTGAAAGGTCTTGCGAGGGCACAGCGGTGTAAAGAAACGCGCCCCGTTGTATAGAATCCTGACATCACCGGTGCCGTGTAGAGAAGCGATTCCTTGGATTCAAGCCCATTTTTCGCAGTAATCAGCCCATCAGCCTGTTCAAACTGACCGGCCTTGATGACTTGGCACGATTATTGCTGAATTTCTTTGAGCAGACAGGGTTTGTACAGAGTTTTTGGAAACATAGATGCCCGAGACGAGCAACATATTAGACCTTCTCGAGGCCGGTATAGGGGCCGAAAGCCTTCGCCAGAAGGCAATTGCCGGCAATATCGCCAACCTTGAGACTCCCGGATACCGCAGGATTGATGTCAGGTTCGCAGAGTTACTTGAGAAGGCCTTGGACTCGGGTGGGAAGATTGATCTTAGTGAGATTGAGCCACAGCTCCATCAGCCGAAACAGACACCAGTAAAGTCAAATGGTAATGATGTTAACCTGGAGACTGAGGTGGGCGAAATGGTCAAGAACACTCTTCGCCACAAGGCGTATATCCGCGTGCTCAACAAGAAGTACAGGCAAATCGAATTGGCGTTGAACACGAAGACATAAGACAGGGGCAAACTGTGGCTGCTGGAGTTTCGTGAATTGGGCAACAACTACAACGAAGGACGTAAGAAAGGGTTAAAGTAGATGGATGGCAACAATGGCTTCGGGCCCATAGATATAGCGATTTCGGGCATGCGGGCACAGAAAAGACATCTGGATGTGATTTCGTCGAATGTCGCGAACGCCCGCACAACCGATGCAGGCAATGGTGAGCCTTACCGCAGGCTCGAAACGGTGTTCAAAACGCAGGACGATGGTGTCAGCGGCGTCAGCGTGGACGAGATCATAAAGGACATGGGTGACTTCCAGCAGATCTTCGACCCGGGGCACGCCTTGGCGGACGAGGACGGATATGTGGCGATGCCCAACGTGAATTTGCCGATTGAGATGATGAGCCTGACAATTGCAACCCGCGCATATCAAGCCAATGTGGCGATTCTCAAGCGTTATCAACAGATGGTGGAAACTACACTCGAATTGCTACGATAAATAGGGACAGGACAATGATTGACCTAAATGCGAACGTAAGCTCGGTGGTGCCAAAGACCAATATCGCGATGCCCAAAGCGGACATCGGTACTGCCAAGAAGTCGGACTTTGCTGATACGATCAAGGCCGTCGGCAAATATGTATCAAAGGTTGACGACCTTCAACACGCATCGGATATGTCCATTAAGGATTTATTGTCCGGCAGCAATACGGACATCACCTCAGTAGTCTCGGCGGTGGCCAAAGCCGACATGAGTTTCAAGCTTCTTGTCGGAGTTAGAAATAAGCTAATCGAAGCCTACAAACAAACAATGAACATGCCACTGTAATTGATTACAGGGATTCTGCAGAAGTTCAGTGATTATTGACCGTTAACGAAAGGGCTTTAATGGACTTTTTCCAGAAGATAATTCTGATTTGGAAGAAGATAAACCTGATTCAGCGGGCTATGCTGACCGCAGTTGCTCTGACGTCAGTTATCGTCGGTGCGCTTCTAATTCACTGGGCGCGCAGACCTGATATGAGAATACTGTACGAAGGCTTGGCACCAGCAGAAGCGTCCAAGATCACAGAGAAAATCAGTGAGAAAGACATTCGTTACGAATTGCGAGCGGGAGGAACGAGCATCTACGTCCCGAAAGAAAAGGTCTATCAGCTTCGTTTGGATATGGCAAAAGAGGGACTTCCTGTCGGCGAGCAAAGTGGTTACCGGATATTTGATAACGAAAAGATCGGCGTCAGCCCATTCGTTCAAAGTGTGAACCTCAAGCGAGCACTACAAGAAGAACTTGCCAAGAGTATCCAAATGGTAGACGGGGTGAGTCACGCTCGGGTCCATATAGTGAGCTCGGAGCAGAGGCTTTTTGCATCTGAGTCTGGAAAGACAACTGCTTCTGTGGTACTCAGACTGAAGCCGGGTTATCGATTGAGCGGCTCGAATATAGCAGCAATTACCCATTTGGTCTCCGGCAGTGTTCAGGGCCTTGACGTAGAAAACGTTACCGTGATAGATAGCCAGGGACGTCTTCTTTCGAGCAAGTCTGACACGGCTATGGCCAGCGGGGCAGGTACTGTTCAGGATTACAGGGAAAGGGTAGAGCAAAATTTGGCACAGAAGGTTGAGGACATGCTCACCACTGTTTTGGGGCCCGACCGGGCAACGGTGAGGGTCAGCGCCGTCATTGATATGAACAGCGTCAGCACTGTGACAGAAACCTACGACCCCACCTCAAAGGTAGTTACAAATGAAGAGATCAAAACCATAACTGAACCTGGACAAAGCAGTGCACCGGCCGGCGGCGGGCCAGTTGTAGCCGGCGAGCCAAAGAGGGACGAATCAATTCTTACCGAGTACGAGGTCGGCAAGACTGTGAAGCAGGAAGTTATTTTGCCGGGTGAGATAAAATCGCTGTCGGTGGCTGCCTTTGTTGACCTGTCGCCGCGTGATGCCAACGAAGCAGGATCGGGGAGCAGCGCAACGATAATGGACGCTAATGACGTTGAGCATATTATCAGAAATGCGCTTGGTCTTAGGCAAACCGATGCGCTCAAAGTAGTCAACGTGCCGTTTCATCGTCCCGCCGAATTGTTTATTGAGGACACGCCGTCCAACTGGCCTCGCTATATAGCAATTGCCCGTCACGTTTCCTTGGGGATTATGGCAGTCTGTGCACTGCTCGTTCTTCGAATATTCAGGGGCGCCAAGAAAAAGGCTCTCTCGACAGTGGAGGCTTCGGAACTGCCCGCACCTGAGGGTGCCATTGGTTTTCTCCCAGCATCGGGAGAGCGAACATCTGAGTCATTAGTGCTGCGCAAGCACATAGCCAATACCCTACAGAGTAATCCTGAACAGGTCAGGCAACTGTTTTCCAGCTGGCTCGAAGAGAAGGAGTCAATAGGATGACGCTAACCGGCAAACAAAAAGCGGCGATGCTGTTAATGAGCCTCGACGTTGCAACTGCCACTGAGCTGCTCAGAGGTGTCGAGACAAAGGTGGTTCAGGAATTGGCAGTGGAGCTGAGCTATCTGGATGCCGCCGGTTATCGCAGCAGCCAACAGACGGCGGAGATTGCCCGGCAGTTCTGTAGCTCGTTGCAAAAGAAGCCGGAATTTCGCGTGCAAAGCTTTCTGAAGGAGATGCTTAAGGGTACGGTGGGCGAAGAGCAGGCAACTCAGATTCAGACGCAAATTCAGGATTTGGTGGAGAAGCGAGACCCCTTCATAGCTATTCGATCGGCGGATTCGGAAACGTTGGCACCTGTTCTTGAGGATGAACACCCTCAGGCGGTTGCGGTGGTGTTATCAGAAATGCCGGCCAAGAAAAGCTCCAAAATTCTCGGGCTTCTGGGCGAAGGTATGCGAGTAAGTGCTATCAGTAGAATGACCAGCGTTGAAACTGTGACTACCGAAGCAAAGGCACGCATTGCCCAGACGGTTCGCAAACGTCTTGAGGCTACTACGGCTTCTCAGAGAGGTACGACTTTGCAGGCTCGGCCGGAGCAGTCTTTAAGGAAGGTAGCTATAATTCTGCGAAACGTAGATAAGGAGCTTCGAGATGGCGTCCTGACGGCCATACAGCAAAAGGACAAGCAGGTCAGCGAGACAATTGCCGACTTGATGATAGTATGGAATGATATCCCACAAGTAGCTGACAGGTCACTGCAGGAGGCTCTGCGAGGTACAGATGGGCGGCAATTGGCGCTGGCATTGCACAAGGCTGATGAAGCGATCAGCCAAAAAATAAAGTCCAATATCTCAGAGCGGGCTGCTGCTATGGTTGACGAGGAAGCATCACTTATGTCGACCCCCAAAAAGGAAGATGTTAAGGAAGCCAGAGAAAATATTGTCAAAGTTTTGCGCGAAATGAACAGTAAGGGTGAACTTACGTTTGTAGAAGAGTAGTATGATGCAAGGCACGCTTACGATCAATCTTGCCAAGCCGGTGACGTCGGTAGACATCTTGGACAATTACGGGGTCCGGCCGCCTTGCGATACTTCACAAAATGACGCATACGGTCCTGCTACTACCGTATCCGGTCACAGCGGGATGAATTCGGCTGAAGAGACGCAACATAGGTTCGTGATGGATGCAGAGAAGCAGAAGGCAGAAGCTGCACATCTTTGCCAGACATTGAACTGCCTTGTCGATAAGCTCAACCAGTTTTACGATGAGGTGTTGGCCAAACACAAAGTCGAAATTTCCAAGCTCTCGGCGGAGATAGCGAGAAAGATATTGATGCACAAAGTGCAAAAGGGCGACTACGAGATCGAGTCTATTGTCACAGAAGTTCTTGAGCACGCCCCAACGCGACAGGCAGTAGTGGTACATTTGAACCCTGCGGACCTGGGTCACTGCCAAAAGCTGCAGCGAGATGATCCCAGCGGCGGCTTTGCGGAGATTCAGTTTGTTTCAGATCCCAATATAGGACGGGCGGAGTGTCTGCTTGAGACCCCAAAGGGAATAATCAAATGGTTCATCGAGGAACATATAGAACGAATCAGTCAAGCACTTGAAAAGGTGGCATAATTCATGGCCGGCAGTGCAGCTAATAGTATTTCGATTGATTTTGAGAAATTCCACTCGGCTTTAGGGAAAGTCGATCTGTTGGACTGCCAGGGCTACGTGGTGCGCGTATCGGGTTCAACGGTTGAATCCGCTGGTCCAATAGTGGGCTTGGGTGAGCTTTGTGGGATTCATATTCGCGACGGCCGACGTGTGCTGGCTGAAGTGGTCGGCTTTCGGAATGACCATCTTATCCTGCTGCCTTTGGCACATATAGAAGGTATATCGCAGGGAGACACGGTGACCGCCCGGACTACTCCGCGTCATATTGTCCTGAGCGAAAATGTGCTGGGTAGAGTACTGAACGGACTTGGAGAACCTATAGATGATAAGGGACCTCTGGACGGCACTGACAAAAAAGCATTAGACGTGAGTAGTCCACCGCCATTGAGCCGAGAGAAGATTACCGATCCTTTAGTCTTCGGGATCAGGTCACTTGATGGCGTATTGACCTGTGGCAAGGGTCAACGAATAGGTATTTTCTCGGGCAGTGGCGTGGGCAAGAGCGTGCTTCTTGGCGATATTGCTAATTCGAGCGAGGCAGCCGTCAATGTTGTGGCACTGATAGGTGAGCGCGGGCGGGAGGTGCGCAATTTCCTCGAAGAAGACCTTGGCCCCGAAGGTTTGGCTCGCAGTGTGGTTGTTGTTGCAGCGTCAGATTCGCCGCCAATTCAGCGAGTAAAAGCGGCGTTTGTAGCCGTCACAATTGCCGAGTACTTCAGGGATAAGGCCAAGACCGTTTTGTTTATGATGGACTCTCTTACGCGCTTCGCCCAGGCGCAGCGTGAGATAGGGCTGGCTGCGGGTGAACCACCAGCTACGAAGGGTTACTGTCCAAGTGTTTTTTCACTAATGCCAAGGCTCATCGAGCGTCTGGGATGCGCTAAAAACGGCAGCATCACAGGTATTCTAACGGTCCTGGTTGAAAACGATGATTTGGCTGACCCGGTGGCTGACAGTGCGAGAAGTTTGTTGGATGGACACATAGTGCTGTCGAGAAAGTTGGCCGACAGGGGACATTATCCCGCTGTGGATATTTTGCAGAGTGTCAGCCGACTAATGCCAGCGGTGGTGAGCGAAGAACACAGAGCAGCCGCTCAGAAGCTCAAAGAGATATACGCCACTTATACTGACGCTGAAGACTTAATAAACATTGGCGCGCTTTCGCCAGGCAGCAATCGGCGTATTGACGGGGCTATTAGCTTGATTGACAGGATAAATAACTTTCTTGTTCAGCCTATACGTCAAAGAACGAGTCTCGAAGAAACCGTCAAGCAGTTGTCTACTATTACTCAATCGTGGGACCAACTGCTAAATGTTCGGAATTGAGAATTGCAGGCTAAATGAAACGGTTTGTATGGCGGCTGCAGCGTGTTCTTGACATCAAGGCAAAAGAAGAACGGGCAAAGAGAGCAGAATTGTTTCAGTTGACCGAAAAACTGGCAGAGACACAAGGAAAACTGCTGATGCGTCAGAGAATACTTCAGAACATAATCTCGGGCATAGCTGAGAAGAAACCTCGGAAGCGATTGAGCAAACAGGAGTTCTTTCTGAAATATTCAGTGACGAGTGAAGAGGAGATCAAGAAGCTGAAAAGCCAAGTGAGTGAGCTGGAATCACAGCAGAGGGAAAAAATCGCTGAACTTTTGGAAACGAGACGCTTTAAAGAAGGTTTGGAAAGATTGCGGGATGAGGCAAAAAAACGATTCATAGAGGAACAAGAAAAACTCGATCAAAAAGAGCTGGATGAAGGGGCCACTGTTTCATTTGTGCGAAAGACCCGCCATATCGTGCAATGAACTGTGAATTTAAGACCGCAAAATATGGTAGCGGGACATTAGGAGAAAGCCAGTGAGTAAGAAACTAATAATAATGGCAGCGGCTGCCGGAGTGGTGAGCTTTGCGGGGGCGTTCGTCGCGGCAAAGCTGACCAAGAAAGCTCCGGCGAGCTTTGCAGGTGAGCCAAATGAGTCAACACTTAGCAGCCTGGAATCTGAGCTGGGGTTTCCACCGCCACGAGCCGGTGCACTGGGCACCATTGCTGCCGCCGATACGGAGAGCAGCTTTAAGAGAGCTATGACGGAAAAACAGCTCAGGAATCTTGTCTATGAGGTCCGGGAGAAGATGAAAACGTACAACGACAAGCTGCGAAGTTTTGAGTCTCGGGAGCAAAGACTGCAAATGGCTCAAGACACGCTGAAAGAGGACATCGAAAACCTGAATAATCTTCGAATCGAACTTGCATCAATAGTTACGAGTCTCAAAGAGCAGCGAGACAAGCTGCTTAAAAGCCGGGTTGAGATTGCCAAGACAGAAAAGACCAACTTGACATCAATAGCAGCTACCTATGACAAGATGAACGCTGCCCGCGCCAGTGAAATATTTATGAGTATGTGTGCGAGTCAAGCACAGAAAGGTGCGTTTGGCGGCAAGGACAGTAACATGGACGACGCAGTGAAAATTCTGCACTATATGACCGAAAGGACCAAGGCTAAACTCTTAGAGGAGCTGGTCGGTGCCGAGCCCAAACTTGCAGCGGTCTTGTGCCAGAAATTAAAGCAAATAGTCGAGAAATAGCAGCTTTATGGATATTGCAACGATAATAGGGGTAGTTCTTGGTTTCATCGTGATTAGCGGCGCCATTGTTGTTGGTGGCGGGTGGCAAATGTTCATCCACCTTCCCTCAATGGCGATCACGATAGGGGGAATGCTGTGCGCTACGCTTATACATTTCTCACTGCCTCAGTTTCTGGCGATATTCTCAATAGTCAAGAAAACGATCCTTACGAAGATACCGTCGCAGTCCGAGCTGATTCAAAAAATGGTCAACTACGCTGCTATTAACAGACGTGACGGGGCACTGGCTTTGGAGCAGGAAATTCACAGCGTAAACGATTCATTCTTCAGCAAAGGTCTGCAGATGCTTGTTGACGGCCAGGATCCCGAACAGATTCTGGAACTTATGTCTATGGAGATTGAACACCTGCAGGATCGCCACTCAAAAGGTAAGAAGATTCTGGAGTATATGGGTGCGGCTGCTCCTGCTTTCGGGATGATAGGTACACTGATTGGTCTGATACAAATGCTCAGGAACCTGGACTCACCTGCATCAATCGGCTCCGGAATGGCTGTGGCGCTACTCACGACTTTTTACGGAGCACTGTCCGCCAATTTGATTTTTCTGCCGCTGGCAGGTAAGTTAGGATTCTATTCCAAAGCGGAGGCGACCGCAATGGAGATGGTCACAGAAGGCATCTGTTCTATTGCACGAGGAGAAAACCCAACTACTGTGCGCGAGAAACTGCAGGCATTTGTCTGCCAAAGCAGGCGAGAAGAAGTGAAGGCCAATATATGACCAAGTCGCATAGGAGAAAACGGCCCGAACCAGATGAACCTGCCGGTGCACCAGAATGGATGGTAACCTTCAGCGATTGCATGACACTGCTGTTGACGTTCTTTGTGCTTCTTCTGAGTTTCTCATCTTTCGATAACAAAGAGGTCAGGAAGGTGTTGACGGTTGTGGCTGAAGGCCTGCCATCAGCAGTCGGCACCTCCTCAACTGCCTGGGATCGAGAGGCATTTTTGACCATCAAGCAGATTAAACATATAGCGGAGCCAATGAAAGGTAGCGAGAAACCCACTTTAGATGATCAAAATGAAGGTACTCCAAAAGAAGATATCGACTTTTTGGACTTTCACAACCGAAGGGTGTTTTTGACCTCATCGGACAAGATCTTTTGGGGCAGGGGCACATGGATTTCATCTAAGGGCCGCAAGGTCCTTTCCGATATGGCAGCACTTCTGCGGACAGTACCCAACAGGATAATCATAAGTGAGAATAGACAAGCAGATGACAAAAGCAGCGAGAACATTGGCCTGCAGCGTGCGTGGGCTGTCACAGAATACCTTGCCACAAGACAGGGTGTTGACAAGGCACGATTGAGCATCTCGGCAGGGAGCACTTTGCCCAGAGAAGATCTTGCAGACAATAAGCCATATCTTCTAAAATCAGAAGCCAATCGAATGCTCGAGATTACCATATTGGAACGGAGGATTTACAATTGAGGCAAAAGCGTCAGGCACCTGAGGATAAAGGCAGCAAGGTACCAGGCTATATTGTCACGTTTTCAGACATGGTAACCCTGCTGCTGACATTCTTTGTGCTGTTGCTCAGTTTAGCAGACGTTCAGGACCCGGAACTTTTCAACATAGGCCGGGACTCTTTCCTCGAGTCATTCAAATACTTCGGGCTTGGAATGCTCCTGGGCAAACAGGTAATGCTTGGCTTCGGCGAGACTAAAACTAAACATTTAACAAATGACCCTGACGATCCGTCAGAAGTCAGGACTATAGATGAAGAACGAGAGCGAATTCGTCAGATTTTGGAGAAAATCAGCCGTTCGATGACGACTTTGCCCTCCTGCATAGTCGCGGAAAGAACCGACTTTTCAGTACCCAACGTTCGGTTTTCAGCAGGCAACGCGACTTTGAATGAACCAGCAAAGAAGTCCTTGACCCAATTCTGCTTGGATTTGCAGCAAAAGCCTGACTCCAAAACCGGTACGCTTTATGTACTCGGTTTGGCTTCTGATAAAACGACAGAGAAAAAGCAGTGGATACTCTCAGCCAGACGAGCCCAGGTAGTCGCGGACTTCTTGCGGAATATCTTATCCTTAAGGTCAGGTTCGCAAACAGCATACGACGCGTTCTCTCTGCCGCTCAAATGGAATATTTACTGGTGGGGAGCGGGTCCCGGGGGCGATTGGGTTAGCCAAGATAGCCCTATTTCGCGACGATCGCATGTTCTAATAGCCGTCTTGAGAGCGAGTGATTGATCTGTACACGTGTCAAGTTTTTCAACAATCTGCTCGATTCTTCAGCAGAGGCCAGCCCAGAAACCGGCATCCGCGCCGTATTAGGGCCTATTTTGGTGTTTCGGCACGCTATTTGCACTTGCAACGATAAGTAACCGGCAGCTATTTAATATCTGCTGTGGAATGCTGAAACTAGCACTGTCACCCCTGCGAAAGCAGGGGTCTACGGCCAAAAAAGCTGGATTCCTGCTTCCGCAGGAATGACAAACGCTGTTTCGGCAACAGGAACTACTTGGCGTTTTAACCGCATTGGCGAATTTTTGTAGCGTGGCGCAATACAGGAAAAAATTCGTTGCGTTTCTCGTGGCAGTTGCGTTGGGCAGCGGCGTGTTTCTATCTGTCTCGGCTCAGTCCGGTGCCGAGAGGCCCGAATCAGAGCACTCAAGATTCAAAGCCGGTGCACTGTTCGCCAATGACCCCAATTTCTCTGGAGGACCTGCCAACAGTCCCGGCGGCCAAGAGTTCTTCCTTAAAATCATGCTGTCTATCCTTCTCGTTGTTGCTCTGGGCGCAGCGGCGATTTATGTTTCGAGGAAGGTACTGCCAAAAATCACCAACCTGCCCGGCAAACAGATTCATGTTCTGGAAACGACCCACCTTGGGCCTCGAAAAGCTGTGCATCTGGTCAAAATAGGCGATCAACAGCTTCTTATAGGCAGCACAAATGAGAGCATTACCAGGTTGGCTGACGTGACTGGTGCCTTGACGGAATTTGCGGCAGGTCAAATAGACGAAAGTGTGACAGTATAAATGCGTAGCAGGCTTTTTAGAACCGTTTGCATTGCCGTTTTTGTTCTTCCGGCGCTAACAGATTTGTCATTTGGTCAGACGAACAGTCCATTTAAGCAAATCACGGTGCCGACCCTACCAAGCGATGCCTCCGCAGAAGAGGCACCAACAAATACTGTTCCAAGCATTAGCGATCTGATGACCGTCATAGATAAGGCCACGACAAAGGAGGCCACGGGCAAAGGTTGGTCGACGCCCGTTAAACTTGTGCTCATCTTTGCCGGCCTGGCGATTGTGCCCAGCCTTCTGGTGATGATGACTTCCTTTACGCGGATAGTTATTGTATTAGCCTTTGTTCGTCGGGCTTTGACCACACAGACTATACCTCCTACCATTGCCATTATAGGTCTGGCCTTGTTTCTGACGCTATATACGATGACCCCCACGTATTCTGAGGTCAACAGTGCTGCTATACAGCCTTACCTTGCAGACGAGATTGATTTTGCAACAGCGGGGGCGCGGGCCGGCAACTGCATCAAACATTTTATGCTCCGGCAAACTCGGAAGGCTGATATAGCTCTATTTGTGCAGATGGCCAAGATAGAGCCCCCTGCCAGTCCTATGGACATCGATCTGCACATAGTGATTCCAGCTTTTATTATCAGTGAGTTTCGGACGGCATTCGAAATAGGCTGCCTCTTGTTTATACCTTTTTTGCTGGTGGATATGGTTATCGCAAGTATTTTGCTCAGTGCGGGCATGTTTATGCTGCCACCTGTGATGATTTCGCTGCCATTCAAGCTGATATTGTTCGTTCTTGTTGACGGGTGGGGACTGTTGGCGAAAAGTCTCAGCTTAGGTTTCAAGTGAATGCAAAAATTAAAAGTCAAAAATCAAAATTGCGGAGTTGCCGCTTCGCGGCAACGACTTCCTTAATTTTGCACTTCGATATTTGATTTTTACATTTGGTGATATGAATGGACAGTAGTTTTGCACTTTACCTTGGCCGACACACTCTTGAGACGGCGTTACTCTTGGCTGCACCGATCTTAGTGACCTGCATGGTAGTGGGGGTAACGGTGACATTACTTCAGGCGGTTACTTCCATACGTGATATGACCCTAACGATGGTTCCGAAGCTGTTGGCTGTGGGCGCCGTCGCATTATTCTTGGGCGGCTGGATGCTTCACATTGTACTTAACTTTACCAACGAAATTTTTGGTCATATCCAAAACATTGGGCACTGATTGCGGTTACTAAATGGCCGAAAGACTACTTGGCTTTGCGATGGTCCTGACGAGGATTTCGGGGTTTTTCATGCTGCTTCCTGTTTTCGGCTGGAAAACCATTCCTGTTAGGGTCAAGGTTGCGATGACGGTACTAATAGCGATCTTCTTTTCGACCATAACACCTTTGGCTATCGATCCGCAGAATGTCTCGCTGCCAGAGGCAATATTATTGATAGCTAATGAAGCTACTTACGGATTGGCGCTGGGCTTAGTCGTTGCGGTTATGTTTTCCGTGGTCAAATTGAGCGGCCGTATAATCGAACGACAGATGGGTCTACTCATGGCACAGATTATCGACCCGCTGACCGGTGAAAGAACTCAACCGCTCGGCAGCTTGCTGGAGATGATATTCGTAATCCTGTTTCTAAGCGCCAACGGCCACCATCTGTTCTTGTTGATTATCTCCAGAAGCTACGAGGCATTTCCGGCCGGCAGCATCCCGACAATGCCGGTTCTGGCCACCGGAGTAATCAGAGCCGGTTCAACAATGTTCCTGGCCAGCCTAAGATTGGCGGCACCAATGCTGGCGGCATTCTTGGTCTTGATGGTCGTATTAGCTGTGTTAGCTCGCATAGTCCCGGAGATGAACATTCTGTTTATCAGTATGCCGCTACGTGTAGGCCTGGGGTTGCTAATGGCAGCGATGTTTTTGCCATTTATCAACGGATTCGTAGCTGAATTTGCCGAGTGGATGGGCAAGCTGTTGCCTTTGTGAATTGTGAGCAATCGGCAACCGTTCACGAGA
>DAOWID010000303.1 GCA_030641115.1 Planctomycetota bacterium
ATTTTCAGTGAGAGGAACGTTGTTGCGGGGTTTTCCGCGGTCTGCTCCACGGACTCCAACCCGACATCGGTCAGTTCGATTTTGTGGCGCAGCGGCCGGCCCTCTATTTGCAGCAGAACCGGAATCACGAATCGCAGGTCCAGACCAATTCCTACTTCATCCGCCTCTAGTGGTAGCTCGGGAGGCCTCATTCTGGCCATTATCGCCGCATAGTAGAACCCACGGGTACCTGGCGGAACCGTTATAGTTAGCTTAACAGCGACATTGGTCACCGGTGGGACATCGACACTACTGGGGCTAATGCTTATCCACTTGCTGCACGAAGACAGCTTTGAAGTGTCAAAGCCAGAATCGGGCAGGATCACCTTCCACCTGGCATCCTCTGACTGGGTCAATTCGATTACTGTCAGATATATGGTCCCGGCGCTGACCGCGCCAGTGTTTTCAAGCCGGATCTCTGTTACGGCCCGCTTGCCAGGGCGCAGTGTAAGCTCTATCAGCATTGGCTGAACCAGAAACTGGCCCGATGCAAGCTCGTTGCATACAAGGATGACCAGCATAATTGCAATAATCCGGACCAGACCGGCACATGCTAAACCGTTTTGCCTTCTCATGTAGTGACCTCTAACACCTCTTTCACCGCTGAACTCGCAGGGCTGCCTGATAACTGGTTCGCAGAAACAACATTATTGGCATGCCTGAGCACGGATTAGTCTCGATTTCTCCCCGCGATCTCTGCGGTTAACCTTTCAGACCTGTACTAATCTATAGCCAGTTTCCTTGATTTTGCACCAATTCTGCTGCTTTCTACTCTTTCGGCAATCTGATGTCCTTACTTGTTAGAATTTCTCGCAAATTCATGCAAACACATTAAATTGCCAACGCCGCTCACTTGTAAGAACGGTATTTGTATGTATGTGAGTTCTGCAAAATTGCAGGTTAGGCATATATTATTTAAGAAAATCCGTTTTTTGATTTTCTTGAATAATCGCTTAACTATTTGTTGAAGAACAACTTACTGTTTAAGAAGAAGAAATCAAAAAACGATTTTTTCTTGTCAAAGTATGCCTAACCTGCAATTTTGCAGAAGCCTTGTACGCATCTAAATTGCACATTATAAGACTTTACCAAGATTAGCAGTCCGTGTCCTAAATGTCAATGCCTAAATTGCCTATGTTCTCTATGTTTACGGCATGGCCATAAAAAATTCGAGGAGGGGTAAATAGTACCCCTCCCCGTTAGACACACTACTCTTAACAACTACCAGAGCCGTCTTCGGCTCCGTTACAGGCACTACTACTGGTGCATGATATACAGCAAAACTTCCGCAACCTTCAAGGTCTGGCACTGCTGAAAGGCCAGCAGTTTCACGTGAGTGACATCACAGAAAATGGTCAACTCTGTCGGCGTGGTAGCAACGATGCTGCTGGGGCTCACGCCGCAAGTCCATTTACTCTTAGGATCCGTCGTACTCGAGAGTTTCTTTCCATCATCGTTAGTCACGACCTTTGTAGTCAAGTCTGCGTCGAAGTTGGCGTGGATTATAGGCTTTATCCAATTTTTATCCTTTTTGCCTACAGCCTCTCCACGGAAGTGGAACCTCTCATCGCCGTCATTGCCTACCTGCTTCAGGTCGATCTTAAGGGGCTGAGGGTCGACGATCACATAGTAGGGTATGTGAATCCACACATCGATGACCTCGATCAGTGTCGGCACTTCCTTCGTGTCTGTCACCGTCTTTGTGTACTCACCCGTGGGCCAGTTTTCATATTTGTAGTCGCCTGCAAATGCCGTCATCGCGAGCAGGGCTACTGCTGCAACGCTAAGTAAAACTTTCTTTGACATTTTCTATTTCCCTTTCTAATCTAAACTCTCGCTCCTTATAGGCCGATATTCGCCTGCGGAGCTAATCCAACTCTTCCGGTCAGGCACACACATGCCTGAGCTACACACAATAGCGGGCCAAAATCTGCTTCACCGACTCTTGCAGTTGTGCCCGCTTTACCGCCGACTGAGTCGGGGCCCATCAGATTCGCGATTTCCAATCCGTTGATCATTTTCAACTACCGATCAACAATCACACCTGAAGACCGGGCCTCAATCTTCAAGCGTCTCGCAAGCGTCTCCATGCCCGCGAGCTGTCAATTCTACAATACCACACCTCCTTTCTCCCCAGCTCCTCGATGGGGATTCATGCATATGTCACCTATCCATAGGTCCTGGGCACATAGACATATGTAGTTGCCTGATTTACACCGCTTAACATAGTAAAGCGGCCGCGGAATCCTGTGTTATTTCGTAAGCCTTTCTACAACTTATGGTCCTGGCATTATCGTAAATGTAACGGTTCCCTCATACGTTCCTGCCCGGTACTGAAACGCCCTGTCCACAGCGACCTTGAGGTCGACTCGAACGTCCACACCTTTAACCGGAGTCGGCTTGGATGAGCTTGTTACGGACACCGGCGCGCCACCTACCGCAACGTTTCTCCCATTTATAACCACGGATGTATGTTCAGGTAGAATAGAGCCGCCCTTGCCGGTGAACGGCGCGAAAGATGCCTCCACGTGGTAGGGGCAATTGGCAACGATGTGTGCCGTTAATCTACCTGATAGACTATCCGGACCGGAACGCCCAACATCCCCCAGGTCTATCCCACTCGGCTCGATAGACATCGCGATGAATGGCCCGACAGGCAAGCCTGCTACAAACGGCCTACGGCGAATCCTCGCCTGCCCGACACCGCCCAAACCGAGCAATACAACTGCTACTACACAAATGACTGCTGATCTTTTCATTTTTTGGCCCCCCAAACTATCTTCAACTACATTTCCAATATTTCTTTACTGCCAACTGCGTACAAGATCCTCGGTCATCTTCTCAATCCGTTGAATTTAGGCCACTCCGTTTTGGTCCGGCGCTTTGGCCACCTCCTCAGGTCGGCGCCGACTTCCATCACTTAGCCACTTTGGGTCTCCTGACCATGTGGCTGAGTCTCGGCACAGGGGTCAAGAATGCGGTGTAGTACAGAAAGAACATGCAATATCTTTCCATCTCTCCTCACTTTCATTCTCCCCACTTACGGTCCAACGCCAAAGCTTGCACAACACAAGCACGACATAGCTCGCCGCTGGAACCGGCATACGCATCCATGCGCCTTACTATTTCACCAACTTTACCAGTTTCCGTCCTCTATGTCAAGCGCAAATTCCAGAATTCAGTTTTTATATTTCTGCCAATGTTTGCTATTTTACCTGCTTTCACGTTAAATGTCAATAGCTAAAACCGGCACTTTAGCGTTTTTTTTTTATCTTTGCCAACCTTTGCATTCTACCTGTTTCCTTACAAAATGTCAATAGGAAAATCCCAGAATTTGTTTTTTTGCTTTTTCGTGCTTTTGACTGGTCTTCGCTATTTTCCCATTTCTCCACACTGATTCAATGCCAAACTCGCCAAATCCGCAATTTCAGCCCCTTTTCACGGATTTATTAGGTGCCAATCCACTTCAGCCGCGCTATGCCTGAGAGTTCGCACAAGGATCAATTCTACCTAAAGCATTATACCACAAGGAGATACAGCACCTATCCGACAGATCCAATCGCGCTTTGGCAGCTCACAGAAGCCGTGTAATCCCTGCGGCCGGTACGATTAGTCAGCAGAAACATCTTATTGGCTGTCCTATTCTTCAAATTTTATGGGCGGACAGGCCTTATCGCGGAGAATAATGCGGATTCTATTTGCTCATTGCTGATCACCCCAGCCTGTGATTCCTTCAAAAGCAGGAATCCAGGCCCTTGCGGCTAATATTATGTGCGACTTTTTCACCAATTTTTGACTGTTGGTGTAAGCCGCTTATTGACCTTCGAATCATGGATGTGAGGACCCGTGTGATTGTGGCTGCCGCTAAGATTGGCCGAGTTGGCTGACACAGAATGTCTGAGAAGAGTAGGTTTCATGGATACGAGCTTGTTTATCAGAGCCTCTCGGTTTAGAATGGGGACGTGTTAGCCTCGATAAAAAAGAAGATATGGCAGCTTAAGGCGGAGACAAGAAAATGGCATCAAGAATGACTATCATATTTGAGATAATCCTTTTGACGGCAACTTACGGTTCTGGGCAACGTGTTCAGTGGGTCAAAGCTCAGAATTCGAACGACTTTCCTCTCGATGTAGAATACGCTCAGAACACAAGGACGGTGCCCCGGTACGAAGTGTTCGAAATCACGTTCAAGCACCAAAACGACTATAACGACTATGTTGACCCCTTCTTTGATGTCACTGTTGATGTAACCTTTACATCGCCCTCGATGAAGCGTGTACGAATCGGTGGGTTTCACTACGGCTTTTCATCCGGAGTAAAAATCCGCAAAGACAAGATTCGGACCGAAAGAGGTCAGAGGCAGCAAGTGGTGTATCACTTTGACAAGCAGGATCTGTGGAAGGCTCGATTTGCTCCCTGCCAGATCGGTAACTGGAAATACAGCTTCGTGTTCAGAAATGCAAAAGGACAGAAGGCATCCGGCGAAGGAACCTTTATGTGCGTGAAAGGGCGAAAGCGCAATCCTGGTTTTGTCCGCCGTCACCCAACAAATCCCTTTCGTTTTGTTTTTGATGACGGCAGTCCATATTTCCCGATTGGGCTACAGGACTGCTGGGGCGACAATTCAGCCACCGGCTCGGTTCTGGATCAATGCTCCATGGAGGGCCCTTTTCGAACAGACCTGAAGAATCCCCCGCCGCTACCGTCTGGTCCCATGTTCGTGCGCGGACCGTCCTGCAATCCGCAGAATGCCGATGTTTACTTCAGATATTTCTCTCGATGCGGGTTCAATCTATACCGGTTTTCACAGCAGAACTGTTCCTACCCGCTCAATCGCGATCTCGACCATTACTTGGTTCAAGAGGCCATTATGACGGATGAGCTGCTTCGCTGCGCCCGCGCGTATGGCCTTCGCATCTTCTACGGAATCTTCGGATTCCAAAAGGCTTTCAATAACGACCCGTACAACGAAGCGAATATGTCGAAAGTGAAAAGATTCATAAAGTACAGCGTTGACCGATGGGGTGCATACGTGGATTTCTGGGAATTCCTAAATGAACAGAAAGCCCATGACCACTGGTACGAGATCATGGTACCTTACCTAAAGTCGATCGACCCTTATCACCATCCAATCACCACAAGCTGGGAAAGGCCTGAGCTTGCAGGTATCGAAATCAACGCCCCACACTGGTACCAACGGGAAAATGAGCTTGAATCCGATATGGTCACCGTATCACGGGCGAAAAACTGGAAGAAACACAATAAGCCCGTTGTCGTTGGTGAGCAGGGCAACTGGATTGACAGGCAAAAGCCTCTTCCCGGAGTTGGAGGTGTGTGGGATGAGCGCTCGGCCCTGCGGATGCGCGTCCGAAACTGGACGGCTTTGTTCAACGAGATCGCTTTTATCTTCTGGAATACCAGCTACGCCCGCGATGGCCACTATATGAACATCTGGCTTGGCCCGAGGGAACGCGAATACGTAAGAGCCATGCAGGATTTTGCATACCGGCTCGACAAAGATGTTCGTATGGTTTCAGTGACGGTCTCGCATCCACACGCCGTTCGCGCCTACGGCCTGGCGTCCAAGGACAGGGCTGGTGTTTATCTGCATCACTTCAAGGGCCATACCAAGCCGGTAAAAGGTGTCACTGTCACCATAGATGTGCCTAAAAGCGCAAAAGGATACTGGTACTCGCCTGAGAACGCCGCGGTGCTAAGAATCATCGATGTCTCAACTGGAACAAACACGCTTGCGGTCCCTGAATTCGCCGTGGATCTCGCTCTTCTTATTACACCTGATGGGCCGCCCGACATTGATAAGGATGGCAAGCCTAACCATCTCGACCTTGACGATGATGAAGATGGCGTGCCCGATCAGCAGGACGCCTTCCCGCTGGACCCGCACGAGTGGCAGGATAAAGATAGGGACTTGATTGGCGATAACCTCGATGCTGATGACGACGGCGACGGTATCGGGGATGACCAGAACAAAAATGGCATTGCTGATTGCGAGGAATTAGACCTGGATGGTGACGGCGTGGATAGGGCAAAATCTGTTCCGTGGGACGCTTTCCCGCATGATCCAAAAGAGTGGCGAGATACAGACGGTGATGGCATAGGTGACAATGCCGATCTCGATGATGACAACGACGGCTATAGCGATGAGGACGAAAAGAAACAGGGAACGAATCCCTTGGATAAACTGAGCTTTCCAACTCCACCATAATCCGGACGAGCCAGAGCCAAAAACGATATCTCCAGGGTTTTCTAGATTTGAGAAAGCCACGCTTGAAAAAAAGCAATGTGACAGTAGAATTGTGGCAACCGGAGTCAAAATTGCCTCCGAACAGGAAGCCAAATTCGTCCGGCTTTCGCTAACGACATCGACATGATTGGCCCTGAACGGGGTATTTCAATTTTCGAGCTGGTCAAGTGTAGAAAGGTAGCAAATGGGTTTTCAAACATTAGATTGGATTATGGTCGGATTGTATTTCGCCGTCCTTCTGGCTGTTGCCTGGTGGGTCATCCTTAGGAGGAGGGACACTGCTGACGACTATTTTCTTGCCGGCAGAAATCTTGGATGGTGGGTCGTCGGTGCCTCTATCTTTGCGTCGAACATCGGTTCCGAGCACTTAGTCGGTCTTGCGGGATCTGGCTGTACTGACGGAGTAGCGATGGCTCATTATGAGCTCCATGCTTGGTGCCTGCTGATTCTGGCGTGGGTCTTCGTCCCATTTTACGCCCGATCTAAGGTGTTCACGATGCCGGAATTCATC